>PLDO01000559.1 GCA_003136215.1 Bryobacterales bacterium | reverse complement strand
CGTACATGCCTTCGCCCTGGCGATTCAGTTCGCCTTCGATGCCGAGGACGGGGAATTTATTGGGCACCACGCGCACGCGCCACCCGGGCTGGTCGCGGTTCCCGGAGGTGCGGTAGGCCAGCACCTCGGGCGGGGTTTTGTTTTCATTCCCGTAACAGAAAGGACAGATGGCGGAAGCGGGAGTCGGCGCTACCTGCCGGATGAAATCGCTGGGGCGTTTGGCGCGATCCGTGGCTATAATGACCCATCGCCCTGTTATGGGGTCCTTACGCAGTTCAGGCAAGTACGGGGATTCCTCCGGTGTGACGATCAGCCATCAGCAACATTAGATTATATCGTGGTGAGAACACATCGTTGTTCTCAAGCCAGGTTACGGGGTGCGCGTCACAGAAGTGAGNNCACTTCCATGTCGCGCACCCCAGGTTACGTCTTGAAGGGCTGGTCGATTTCGACCTGGTATCCGCTGGCTAAACGGTTGGTCTCGTTGGCCATGCCGACGACGGCCATGAGTTCGGCGAACATGGCGTCTGTCATGCCCGCCTTGCGCGCGGCGGCGGTGTGCGATGCGATGCAATAGGCGCACTGGTTGGTGGCGCTCACGGCTACGTAGAGCATCTCCTTGGTGAGCGGGTCCAGGGCTCCGGGAGCCATGATCTGCTTGATACTTTGCCAAGTGCGCCGCAGGGTGGGCGGATCGGCGGCCAGGGCTTTCCAGAAATTGTTGATCCAATCGGTGCGGCGTGTGGCCATGATATCGTCATAAACCGCGCGCACTTCGGGAGGGGCATCGGGGTATTCCACGAGTCCGAGGGTAGCCATGCCGACCAGGATAGCGCGCCGCGGGGAGTACCCCTGGACCGAACGGTTCATATCCAAAGGGAGGTTGGTATACGGCTACTATCCATATCACAATCGCAGACAGGAGGGTAATCAGATGTTCGCTGTCATGGTTTTTCCAAATGGACACCAGGTTGACGCGTTATTGTTGTCGGCTTCGCCGGAGCGGCTGCGGGTGGTGATCCCGGGCCGGAAGGACACCACGGAGATCCGGCTGATTGAGGGCCGTTGGACGTTAGAGAACGGCGCGCATGTCGAGTTAGGGGCCATTCTCGCGGAGAATGAGGCGGATGCCGCGCGCGTGTGGGCCAAGGCCCACGCGCGCACGTTAGCGGCCGTCTGACTCAATCGTCTTCGGCTGCCGGATTTTCCTTGCGGTACTTGGCCATCGGGTTCTCCTCATCCACGCGGACCGGCCAGCTACGCACCAGATGGATGGCGACGAAGGGCGCCACCACCAGAATCATCAGCAAGATGTAGGAAAACGGGGCCCAACCTTCGATCCACGCGCCGGCGCCCGCCGCCGCCGCGACCAGGAAGGCCCGCGTTTGCGGAGCCATCAACACGAACATCAACATGAACAGGATCAATCCGAGATACATCATGGTTGGCGCCTCGTTTCCAGTTGAAGAGTGATCACTTACACTGTTTCACCACGCCGCGGCAGCCACATTCTGCGTTGCCATTCGTTAGCACGGTACAGTAGCAGGCATAGTACCGTTTCACAACACCCCGGTGGGGAGCACGCCGCTGTGTGGGCTACTGGGGACGCATCCAGATGTCCTCCAGGACAGTCACCGAGGACGTGAGGGTCTGGCCGCCTACCGTGAGGCGGACCATGTAAGTGCCGGGTTCGATGAGCGTGCCGACGGCAGGCGCGAAGCCGCCAAACCCACCACCGCCACCGCCGCCTCCTCCACCGCCGCCGCGTCCGCTGGCGACGAAGGGTACGCCGGTGGCGCCGCCACGTCCGCCACGTCCGCCGCCGCCCCCAGCGGCGCCGGCCACGCCGGCTGTCGCGGGAGCATCCGCCGTACCGGCCGCGTTGGCCGTTGCACCGCGTCCGCCGCCCGAACCTGTAACCGTGCCGGTACTCGCCGGCGCAGGGCCGCGCATCGGCCACTGGAAGCGATTCATGCCCGCTTTAATCTGCACGTCCATGGTGCTGGAGACCGTATTATTCAGCAGGAATTCGAGCTTGCCGGCGCCCAGGTCGGATTTCGCCAGGATGTGGATGGCGGTTCCGCCCTGCGGATTTTTGGCCTGGAACTGCCGGTTGGTGGCGTGCCGCTGGGCCTGCGGATCGTTCTTCCAAAGAGTGGCAGGCCGCGGGTCGAACAGGGTGAGATCCCGGTTGCCTGCCGGTTTGAGCTGTTCCAGCGGCGTGATGTCGTCGGCGATATAGATGGAGCGGCCATGGGTGCCGACGATGAGATCGCGCTCGCGCGGGTGAATCAGAATATCGTCCACGCGCACGCTGGGCAGGCCGGTCATGAACTTCTTCCATTCCTTGCCGGCGTCCAGGGTGACGTACAAGCCGAACTCGGTGCCGACAAAGAGGAGATTGGGATTGTCGTAGTCTTCGCGCAGGGCATTGATATTGCCCTTGGCGGGGAGATTGCCGGCGACGCTGACCCACTTCTTGCCGTAGTCGGTGGTTTTGAACAGGTAGGGCTTCCAATCGTCGTAGCGATGATGGTCGATGGCGACGTAGGCCGTGCCGGGGTCGAAGTGGGAGGGCTCGATGCGGGAGATGTGCGTGTAGCCCTTGGGCGCGCCGGCGATATTGCCGTACACGTTGGTGAAGGTCTCGCCGCCATCCTGGCTGACCTGCAGGTTGCCATCTTCTGTGCCGACCCAGATGACGCCGGGTTTGGAGGGAGACTCGCGGACCTGCGTGGCCACGGAACTGGCGGCGTAGCCGTCGTGCTTGGAGGCCATGGGCTTATCGCCGGGCACGCCCATGATGGCGAGTTCCGGCGCCCAGCGGTTGATGTTTTTGGAAAGATCGGTGGGGTTCATCCACCAGGAGTCGCCGCGGTTATTGGACTTGAAGAAGTACTGGCCGGCCATGTAGACCACGGCGGGGTTGTGCGGCGAGATCTCAAATGGGGCATTCCAATAGAAGCGCAGCGTGTCAACGTTGGAAGGCGCATTGACCACGTTAGGCGGCCCACCGCGTCCGCCGCCACCGCCGCGTCCGGCGGCGGGCGCGGGGTTTTGAACGACTGGCGTTGTCGGAGTCTGGCCGGCCGCTGCCGTTGTGCCGAGGGGAGTAGCAGCCTCAGGAGGCGTCAACGGGGTTGCGGCGGCAGTCGCGCCGCCGCGGCCGGCGTTGGGCCGGATGCTCTTGACAGTGCCGTTGCGCATATCGTGACGGCTCATGTTGCCATCCTGCGATTCGGCATACACGATGGCCCAGTCGGTGGGATCCTGGCGGGTGTAGAAGCCATCGCCTCCGCCCACCGTGAACCAGTCGGTGTTGACGGCTCCGGCGGTGGAGCGCAAGGCGCTGGGGCCGCACCAGGCATTGTTGTCCTGCAAGCCGCCGCAGACGTAATACGGGCGGCGCATGTCGGCCGACACCTGATAGAACTGGCCCACCGCGATATCGTTGTGGAAGTCCCAGGTCAAGCCGCCATCGTTGCTGATATCGAGGCCGCCATCGTGGCCCACCATGACGGTGCGCGGATCCTTGGGGTTGATCCAGAAGGCGTGGTAATCGGTGTGCGAACCGTTGACGGCGGTCCAGGTCTTACCGCCATCGAGCGACATCTGAGCGGGGTTGCCACCCACGAAGAGCTTCTGATCGTTGAGGGGATCCACGCGAATCTGGCTGAAGTACATGGGACGGTCGTTCTGATTGCTCGCCAGGGTCCAGGTGGCGCCGCCATCGTCGGAGCGGTAGACGCCGC
>PLDO01000675.1 GCA_003136215.1 Bryobacterales bacterium | reverse complement strand
CCGGTGGCGCGCCCCGCCTGATCCACACCCGCCGCGGCGAAGGGTACATCCTCACGGCGAAAGCGGAGCTTGCCGATGAGTAGCGGCGTGGGCACTTGGACCAAAGTGGGGCGGGAGTCCCCGTCCGCGCGCGACCCCCTGGTCGCGATCTTTCCCCCACTATCAACGGTGCCCTTGGTGTGGGGCAGGTTGACAACCTGCGCGGCGGTTGGCTACCGCCGCCGGCTCGTTGCGAACGTGGCAGTGGGCCGATTGACAATCGGCCGCAGCTTACCAAGCTGCCCCACACCAGGAAGGAACACCCTATGACCCAACGTCTGCAAAATTTCATCGATGGCGCCTGGCACTCTTCCAGCGCTCCACAAGTGCTGAACGTGCTCAACCCGGCGTCGGCGCAGGTTCTCGCGGAGGTGCCGCTCTCGCCCGCCGCGGAAGTGCATCAGGCCGCGGAGACCGCCGCGCGAGCCTTCGAGGGCTGGCGCCGCACACCGGCCGGAGAACGGGTCCAGCCGCTGTTCAAGCTGAAGATCCTGCTCGAAGAGAATCTCGAAGACCTGGCGCGCGCCATCACCGACGAGTGCGGCAAGACTCGCGCCGAAAGCATTGGCGAGATGCGGCGTGCCATTGAGAACGTGGAGACGGCATGCGGCATCCCCATGCTCATGCAGGGCTGCAACAACGAGGACATCGCCGCCGGCATCGACGAGCACATGATCCGCCAGCCGCTGGGAGTGGTGGCGGCCATCACCCCCTTCAACTTCCCGGGCATGATCCCGTTCTGGTTCCTGCCCTACGCGGTGGCGGCCGGCAATTGCTTCATCCTGAAACCCTCCGAGCGCGTGCCGTTCACTTCATGGAAGCTCTTTCACCTGATGGAGAAGGCCGGCTTTCCGCCCGGCGTAATCCAGCTGGTGAACGGTGGCCGCGAGGCTGTGGACGCCATTCTCGACCATCCCGCGATCCGCGCGGTGAGCTTTGTCGGTTCCACCGCCACCGCGCGCTACATCTACAGCCGCGCGGCGGCCAACGGCAAACGCGCGCAATGCCAGGGCGGCGCCAAGAATCCCGTGGTCGTGATGCCGGATGCCGACATGGAGATGACCACGCGGATCCTGGCCGATTCCGCCTTCGGCTGCGCCGGACAGCGCTGCCTGGCGGCTTCGGTGGCGATCACCGTGGGAGACGCGCGCCCTGGTTTGACGGAGCGCATCGCCGAAGCCGCCCGCAACCGCAAAGTGGGCTGCGGCCTGAGCAGCGGCGTGGAGATGGGCCCCGTCATTTCGCTCGAAAGCAAGGCTCGCATCGAGGGGCTGATCGCCAAAGGAGAACAGGAAGGCGCCCACATTCTGGTGGATGGACGCGGCGGAAAGGTGGCGGGTTATGAGGAAGGATTCTTCGTCTTCCCGACCATTCTGGACGAAGTCCCGCCTGGCGGAGTGAGCGCGCGGACGGAGATCTTCGGTCCGGTGCTGAGCCTGATGCACGCCAACACCATCGACCAGGCGATCAAGTTGGTGAATCACCGCGCCTACGGCAACATGGCGTGCATCTTCACCTCCGATGGCGCCAACGCGCGCCGCTTCCGCTACGAAGTCGCCGCCGGCAATGTGGGCATCAACGTTGGGGTCGCGGCGCCCATGTCGTCATTCCCCTTCAGCGGTTGGGGGGAGAGCTTCTTCGGCGACCTGCACGCGCAGGCGCATCACGGGGTGGAGTTCTACACCCAGACGAAAGTGGTTGTCGAGCGCTGGCCGAAGGACTGGAGCCGGAAATTCTGACGGAGGAATCATGGCCAAGCTAATGGTGGGCAATGCCCCGTGTTCCTGGGGCACCCTGGAATTCGATGAAGCGAAAGGTGAGCAGATCCCGTACGACCGCATGCTGGACGAACTCGCCGAAGCCGGCTACACCGGAACGGAATTGGGCGATTGGGGCTATATGCCCACCGACCCGCCAGCGTTGCGGGCGGAACTCGACAAGCGCGGACTGGTGATGCTGGGCGCGTTTGTGCCGGTGGCGCTGCAGCAAGCGTCCGCGCATGCTTCCGGCATCGCCAATGCCGTGAAGACCGCGCGATTGCTGGCCGCCGTGGCGGCAACACCGGCGCCGTATCTGGTATTGGCGGACGACAACGGCTCCGTCCCTGAAAGAACCCGCATGGCCGGGCGCGTGACGCCGGATGCGGGCCTGACTCCCCCGGAGTGGAGAGTTTTCGCTTACGGCGCCAACCAGGTGGCCGGCGCCGTGTTCGAGGAAACCGGCCTGCGAACCGTCTTCCACCATCACTGCGCCGGATACGTAGAGACGCCGGATGAGATCGCCACCTTGCTGGAGCTGACCAACCCCGAGCGGCTCGGGCTGGTTTTCGACACCGGCCACTACTGCTATGGCGCTGGTGGCGGCGACTGCGACGTGGTGGCGGCTCTCCAACGCTTTGGCGACCGGGTCTGGTACATCCATTGCAAGGACTGCGACCCGGAGATCGCGTGCCGGGCAAGGGCCGAGCAGTGGGACTACTTCACGGCGTTGCGCCACGGAGTCTTCTGCGAATTGGGCAAGGGTTGTGTGGATTTCCCGGCCCTGCTGCGGCGGCTCGCGGCGCGGAAATACGCGGGTTACGTTCTGGTGGAGCAGGACATTCTGCCCGGCATGGGCAGTCCGAAAGAGAGCGCCGGCCGCAACCGCCAATACCTGCGCTCCATTGAAGCTAATTTCGATTGAATCGTTTCCAAAAAGAGGACCCCTTGAGCACAAAACAACTGAACGTCGGAATCATCGGCGCCGGGCGGATCGGTAAAGTGCATGCCGAAACGCTGGCGTTCCGTTTGCCGGAAGTCCGGACACTGGCTATCGCGGACGTCAACCGCGAGGCTGCGCAAGCGCTGGCGGCACGCTGCGGAATCCCCACGGTTACCGAATCGAGCGCCGCGATTTTCGCCAATCCCCAAATCGAAGCGGTCCTGATCTGCTCTTCCACCAACACCCACGCCGACCTCATCGTCCAGGCAGCGCAGGCAGGCAAGCATATCTTCTGCGAGAAGCCGATCGCCCACGATCTCGGCCAGATCGATCGCGCCCTGGCGGCGGTGGAACAGGCCGGCGTGAAATTGCAGATCGGCTTCAACCGGCGCTTCGATGCCAACTTCGCCCGCGTGCGGCAGGCGGTGGTGAGCGGTGAGATCGGCACTCCGCGGCTGATGCACATCGTCAGCCGCGACCCGGCGCCGCCGCCCGTCTCCTACATCCGCGTCTCCGGCGGCATCTTCCTGGACATGACCATTCACGATTTCGATATGGCGCGCTTCCTGATTGGCGACGAAGTGGAAGAGGTCTATACCTCCGGCGGCGTGATGGTGGATCCGGAAATCGGCAAGGCCGGCGATCTGGATACGGCGTTGATTGTCCTGCGCTTCCGAAACGGCGTCATCGGCACTATCGACAACAGTCGCCAGGCGGCGTACGGGTATGACCAGCGGGTGGAGATTCTGGGCAGCTTGGGCAGCATCGCCACGGCGAACTGCTATCCCAACCAGGCGGTGGTCAGCACGGGGACCGAAGTGCGCCAGGATCTGCCGCTGAATTTCTTCATGGACCGCTATACCGAGAGCTTCGCCAGCGAAGTTCGCGCCTTTGTGCAGGCGGTTCGCGAAGACCAGCCTACCCGGGTGGCGGGAATCGACGGGCTGGTGGCCGTTGTTATGGGGCTGGCGGCCCGCAAGTCTTACGACGAGCACAGGCCCGTGCGGCTGGATGAGGTCAGGTAGCCTCGCGTCCCCAACGCGCATGTTCTGATGCTACGCTCTGATTTCGCTCTCATGCAGAACAAAGTCATCGTAGTCTTCGGCGGGGCCGGCGGCATTGGCGCCGAGGTGGCCGCGCGGCTTGCCGCGGGAGGCGCGCGCGTCGTCATCGCCGACCTGAACTCAGCCGAGGCCGGCGCCACGGCCGCGGGCATCGTTGCCGGTGGGGGGCAGGCCGTCGGCGTAGCGTGCGACATCACCGACCCTGGGCAATGCGACCGGGCGGCGCAGGCCGCGGTCGACGAATTCGGACAGCTCGATGGGGTGGTGAACTGCGCGGGTATCAGCCGGCCGCACGACTCCATCTCTCTGCCGCCCGCCGACTGGGCGCGCATGGTGGACGTACAACTCAACGGCGCGTTCTACGCCGCGCAAGCCTGCGCCAGGCACATGTGGGACGCGGGCGGCGCGATCGTCTTCATCACCAGCACCAATGCCGAGGCCGCCTTCCCTCGCCGGGCCGCCTATTGCTCGGCCAAAGCCGGTGTGGCCATGCTCACCAAGGTCCTGGCCATTGAATGGGCAGAGAGGCGCATCCGCGTCAACGCCGTCGGCCCGGCCTATGTCGCTACCGGGATGACCCAGCGCAACATCGCGGCCGGCCATATCGACGAAGCGCAGATCAAGGCCCGCATCCCGCTGGGCCGGCTGGCCCAACCCGCCGACGTGGCCGATGCCGTATCCTTCCTGCTGAGCGAGCAAGCCAGCTTCATTACCGGCCACTCGTTGTACGTGGACGGCGGCTGGCTCGCGTACGGTTATTTCTGAGCGCCAAGCCCTTTCTCCACCTTACGCCGCAGTTGCAACCACGCGCACAACTATATCACTCAGTGTTATACTAGATTGTGGCGGGAGCCGGTGCGGATATTCAAGAACAAGGCGTTCATGCGTTTTGCGAAGAAGGCCGGTATCGGCGATGTTGCGCTGTGCGAAGCGGTCCGGGACGCCGAACGAGGGTTGATCGCTGCCGACCTTGGAGGTGGCGTGATCAAACAGCGGATCGCGCGTCCTGGAGGCGGAAAGTCGGGCGGGTTTCGTACGCTGATTGTGTTCCGGGCTGGTACCCGAGCCTTCTTCGTTCACGGCTTCGCGAAGAACGAAAAGGACAACATCGGCAAGGACGAACTCGTCGCCCTCAAGAAGCTCGCGTCAGAGTTGATTTCCTATGATGACAAGGCCATCGTCCGGGTAATCGCGTCTGGAACGTTGACGGAGGTGATTTGCAATGAGAAAACAATACCGTAGTCCTTTGATGGCGTCGATCCACGAGACGGCCGAAGGCCTTCATGCCGCCGGCGTAATGGACAAGCGCACGATGCGTGAATTTGATGAGGTGTGTCTTACGCCAGTGCGTCCGCTGAAGCACACGGAAATCCGCGCCCTGCGGTTGCGGGAGGGTGCGAGCCAGGCAGTTTTCGCCCGGTATCTCAACGTGACAACGGGGCTGGTGAGCCAGTGGGAACGCGGTGAAAAGCATCCGCAGGGAGCCTCCCTGAAACTCCTCGCTCTCGTCGCCAAGAATGGGCTCCAGGCTGTCGCATGATCTACACGACCAACACTTAACCGCTTTCGAAAGTTCTCGCCTTTCCGCAGTTCGCCCGCAATGCGCTGCACTCCTGTGCAGCGTCGGCGGATACTAGTGTAGTGCGACCCGAAGTGCTGCCGGTTTAGTGGGGCAGGCAATCCTGCCTGCAGCCGCCTTTCAGGCGGCTCTTTCGAACCGTGAGGCATAGCTTCGCACGCCGCAGGCGCCGGCTGAAAGCCGTCCCCAGAGGGGACCCCAGCCAGGATTGGCTGCCCCACAGCCAAGAGCATACTCGTTGTTCTCCTTGCCGCAGTCCACTAGAGTTAGTCGAGCCACGAGACGGCCGAAGGACTCCGGGTCGTCGGTGTGATGGACACGCGCCGCGATTTGGCGCCCCCATCAGCCGGCGAACACGAATGCGCTGCCACGCCCCTCCCGGCGGGCCGCCCTTAAGCGGCTGCGCCGATTCGCGGGCGCGCGGGGCGCCGGACGGGAAGTGGGGCACCCGGCGGTGAGCAGTTCGCGGAGAATCGGATTCTTCGCGGAGTTGGCCTCCACGTAGTCCACCCCGACAGCGGTCACCGCGTAATCGGAATTCTCTTCCAGAACGTGCACGTAACCTTTGCAGCGCAGGTACCACAACGTAAATTCCAGGTGTTCGCGCGGCAGCGACATGCGGCTCTCCAGTTCCAGCACGGAGATGCCGAGGCTGCCCTGATTCGTGCGGCGGCGCTGGTAGAGCAGGGCGAGGACTCCGAAGCGGCGATTCAACTCTCCATCCAGCCCGTCGACAAAAATGCGGTCGCCGAAGATGGGGATGGCCTCGGTTTCGCGTTCGCACAGAGCGTAATCATAAAGCGCACGGCGGTCGGGCCGCGAGAGCACTTCGTAGGCCTCGCACAGCTTGAGGAACATTTCGTGATCGCCGCTGACGGGGTTGTCGGGATGGAAGCGCGCCGCCATGATGCGGTAAACGCGATGAATCGTTTCCAAGTCGGCGCGCGGGCTGATCTGCAGGACCTCGTAGAAATTGGGCGCGCCGTGGAAGTCGGCTTCCAGGAAGGGATTCGGCTCGGCCACCGCGCGCGGATCCTCTTCGTGCGGGACTTGTGCTTCGACGGCATGCGGAGCCGGCGGCATTTGGATCGCGCACGGCACACTGACAGCAAGCGGCACTTCCGGTTCCACCGGCGGCGGAGGAGCCGGCGGCACGTAAGCCATGTCGGCATCGGCGCGCACCGTGATCCAGTGGCTCATGGCGGAGGAGATCCGGCTTTCGCGCGCCCGTCTCGCGGAGCCGGAGCCATCGGGTGCGGGTTGCCGTTTCCGGCAGAACGGAGTGAAGGCGCTGGCCACGACGGTGGCCATGAGCGTGCCAAGCGAAACGCAATAGACAGCCGGTTGCCAGTTCATAAGATCGTTACCCAGGTGCGCATGAACTTATGATGCGGCCCGCATCGTCCGAGCGACAGTCCTGCGTGTACCTGCGGGATGGCAATTTGGTTTTGGTACGCCGGACCGTAAATTAGGACTTTCTCATCAAACCGGGACGACGGGCCGCGTTTCGGTACTTTCGCGCCAGATTCGAAGGAATCGCGTGAAAAGTTCTGGCAGCATCATGGTTCCGCCAGCACTGTGATGTGTCGCGGTCTCCGCGGAGAATGATGCTGAGGGATGCATGCGACAGCCCAAGTTAATGGACACGTCGGATTATAACTGGCTTGACCTAAGTTGGCCGAGTCTTACTATCTTCGCTGTTTTCGTCGGACTTATTGTGGCGTCACAAACAAACTACAAGAGATGCGAAGACTCCTTCGACAAAGTTTGGCACACGGTCACCAAATGGCGCGGACAGGGGACGGTGGAGACCGACTGGGCCCTGGTGATTACCGCGAATCCCGCCCAACAATTGCAGGTGGTGGCGACGCTCTCGCCGCGCGGGCTGGAGCCGTTGCTGGCGGAGAATCTCCAGCAAGTCAAAAAACAACTGGCCGCGCACCCGCACGCCGTACGTCTGGGGGTGGTGGACGCGACGCTACGCGATGCGGCGGCGATTCAGCGGGCCTTGCGCGTAGTGATGCCGGCGAGCCGCATCGTGGTCATCGATCGCAACAGGCGGCGGGAGACCATCGGGCCGCTGCTGCTGGATCGTCTGTGACGCGTCCCACCGTGCTGGTACGATGAAACCGAGGGGTTCCTTCCACTGCATACCAACCGTCTGGCACAAGAGAAGAGTCCGTATCTGCTGCAGCACGCGCATAACCCGGTGGATTGGTACGCCTGGGGCGAAGAGGCTTTCGAAAAGGCGCGCCTGGGAAATAAGGCCATCTTCCTTTCCATTGGCTACTCCACCTGCCACTGGTGCCACGTTATGGAGCGCGAAAGCTTCGAGAACGAAGAGATCGCCGCCCTCCTGAACCGTGATTACGTGGCCATCAAGGTGGATCGCGAAGAGCGTCCCGATGTGGACCGCATCTACATGACGTTCGTCCAGGCCACCACGGGCAGCGGTGGCTGGCCGATGTCGGTCTGGCTCACGCCGGAGCTCAAGCCGTTCTTCGGCGGCACCTACTTCCCGCCCGAGAATCGCTGGGGGCATCCGGGCTTCGGCTCCATCCTCACCCAGATCGCCCAGGCATGGGCCGGCGATCGCGAGAAGATCGAGGAATCCGCGCGCCACGTGGTGGAGCAGCTCAGGCAACAGGTGGAGGTGGCGCCGACGCGCACCGGAGCTGCCTTCGACGCGGGCACGATGGAAAGCGCCTTCTCTATCTTCCGCCGCAGCTTCGATTCGCGCCTCGGCGGCTTCGGTGGAGCGCCTAAGTTCCCGCGCGTCTCGGTGCACCATTTCCTGCTGCGCTACTATGCGCGCACGAAAAACTCCGAAGCTCTCGAAATGGTGCTGCTCACGCTGCGCGAGATGGCCCGCGGCGGCATGAACGATCAACTGGGCGGCGGCTTTCATCGCTACTCCGTGGACGACCGCTGGTTCGTCCCCCACTTCGAGAAGATGCTCTACGACCAGGCGCAGATCGCCATTTCCTACCTCGAAGCCTTCCAGGCGACCGGCGACCGCCAGTATGCCGATGCCGCCCGTTGCATCTTCGATTACGTGCTGCGCGACATGACCGATGCCGGCGGCGGCTTCCACTCCGCCGAAGATGCCGATAGCGTAATCGCTCCCGAGCATCCCGATCTCAAGGGCGAGGGCGCGTTTTACATCTGGAGCCTGCAAGAGATCCACGCCCTGCTGAGCCAGCCGGCAGCCGCCTGGTTCTGCTACCGCTACGGCGTCCGCGAAGTGTCGAACGTGGAAAGCGATCCGCACGGCGAGTTCACCGGCAAGAACATTCTCTACCAGGCGCACACCGTGGATGAGACGGCGCGCCATTTCAGCCAGCCGTCCGGCGAGATGCGGACCGCTCTCGATCGCGCCTCCGCCGTCCTCCTGGCGGCTCGCTCCCAACGCGTCCGCCCCCTGCGGGATGACAAGATCCTCACCGCCTGGAACGGCCTCATGATCTCGGCCTTCGCCAAAGGCGGAGCGGTGCTCGAGGATGCCCGCTACGCCGAGGCCGCGCGGCGCGCCACGGAGTTCGTCATCGGCCGCATGTACCACGCCCCCAGTGGCCGCCTGCTGCGGCGCTATCGCGACGGCGGCGCGGCCATCCCCGGCTTTCTCGACGACTATGCCATGTTCGTCCAGGGGCTGCTCGATCTCTACGAGGCCCAGTTCGACCGGCGCTACCTGGAACTCGCCGTGCGCCTTACCGAAAAACAGCAGGAACTGTTTGAAGATACCGATTCCGGCGCGTTCTTCAGCACCGAAGGGGACGACCGCCGCCTGGTGCTGCGCGTGAAGGAAGATTACGATGGGGCCGAACCTTCGGGCAACTCCGTGGCCGTCGCCAACCTGGTGCGGCTGGCACAGATGACCAACCGCGCCGCATTCCGCGGGTCGGCGGAACGGACGCTCGCCGCCTTCGCCAGCCGGCTTCAGCTGGCGCCCGCGGGCGTCCCGCAGATGTTGGCCGCTTGCGAGTTCCTGCTCGGCGAGCCGCGCGAGATCATCCTGGCCGGCCGGGGCGAATCGCCGGAAATGCGGGCGCTGCTGCGCCAGTTGCACACGCGCTTCGTGCCCAGTCGCGTGGTGCTGCTGGTGGATTCGGCGGAGACCCAGCAGGCGCTCGCCGCCGGCATCCCCTCCGTCGCCTCGATGAATCTGCCACCGAACGGCGCAACGGCCTACGTTTGCCGCAACTACACCTGCGCCTTGCCGGTCTCCGAACCGGCCCAGTTCGCCGAGTTGATACAATAATTGAATTCACGCAAAATCATCCAGGAGGAATTATGGAAAGAGCAGGCGCAACGACGATGAAGGGGAACCCCATGACGCTGGTGGGGCCCGAACTGAAGCCCGGCGATACCGCTCCGGATTTCAGCGTGGTGGATGGGGGCCTCAAAACCGTCACTCTGAAAGACACCGGCAACCAGGTGCGCATCATCAGCGTCATTCCGTCGCTCGACACGCCGGTCTGCGACGCGCAGACCAAGCGCTTCAACGAAGAAGCGTCCAAACTGCCGGGTGTGGCCATCATCACCGTCAGCATGGACCTGCCGTTCGCCCAGAAGCGCTGGTGCGGCGCCTTCGCCGTGGACAAGGTAAAGATGCTCTCCGACCACAAGGATGCGTCTTTCGGCACAAATTACGGGACTCTGATCAAGGAATTGCGCATTGAAAGCAGGGCGATTTTTGTGCTGGATGCGCATAACAAGATTCGATATGCGGAGTATGTTAAGGAAGTAGCCGACTTCCCGAACTACGAGACCGCGCTGGCGGCGGCCCGCGGCGCGGCAGCCCCGGCGGCGTAGGCGGCGAATGAGGGCGGCCGCGCGGGCGGGTAGGCGCGGCCGCATCTGATCGAGGTCTGGACTGAGTTCTACGGAATCATCGGCGGCCGTCAACGCGGAACGAATCGCCCGCGTGGTGGAGAGCCCACTGCTCCGCGGTGGCCTGACGATTGTCGCCGGCGTCCTGACCGGCAACGTGTTGGGCATCGGCCGCGTGGCGCTCGTCGCGTACCTGCTGGGCACGCATAGCTATGCCGATTCGCTGGCCGTGGCCATGGGCCCGGTGGACATGCTCAATTCGGTGCTGATCAACAGCATCATCTTCGCCTTCGTCCCCCTGCTCACTGCCGCCCGGGGCGCGGAGCGCACCGCCCTGTTCCTCAAACTGACGCGCGGTTTCGTTTGGGTATTTTTGCTGATTTCGCTCAGTGTGATGCTGGCGGCGCCCTGGCTCATGCGCGCACTGGCGCCCGGCCTCGATCCGCTCTACTTCGGCACGGCGGTCAACATCCTGCGGATTCTGGCGCTCTCCACGCTGGCCGCCGGCGTGGCGGCGGTCCACTGCGCCATGCTCTACACCCACCGGCGTTTTGGCCCGGCGGCTTTCTACCAGGCGGCGCTCAATGTGTTCACCATCGCGGCCGCGCTTTGCCTGTGGAAGTTCGTCGGCGTCCTCGCCTTCGCCATCGGTTATACCGCCGGCGCCTTTGCGCAACTGGCCATCGTCTATTTCGCGGCGCGTTCCGGCCTGGACACCCGGAATCTTCCCGTCTGCCAGGTGCGCTGGCGCGAGATTCTGATGAAGCCGGCGTTCTTCGTCGTCTATGCCGCGGGCCTCGGCCTCAACATCACCTTCACCCGCGCCTATGCCACCCACACCGGTCCCGGCATGGCCGCCGCGCTGGATTATTGCATGCGCGGCGTTGCCGTGCCGCTGGCCCTCCTGGTCCAGCCGATTTCCAATTCGCTGCTGCCCGAAATCGCCCGCCTGCGCAGCCTTTTGCGCCTGCGCGACGCCCTCCGCCTCATCGATAAGACCATCGCCCTGGCCGCCCTGGTGGCCGTCTGCGGTTGCGCTTTCGCCCTGCTCTTCCGCCAGCAGGCCATCGCGCTGCTCTTCCAGCGCGGCAGTTTTACGGCGAATTCCACCCGCCTGGTGGCTTCCGCCTTCGTGGCCCTCGCACCCAGCCTGATCGGCTGGAGCCTGATCGAGATTCTGGCGCGCTCGCTGTTTGCGCTGGACCGTCCCTGGCTGCCCGTCATCGCCGCCCTCGTCCCGGTGATCGTCAATGTGGCGATTACCATGCAAGTCGGCCCCTACCATCCGGAATACCTCGGCCTGGGCGCGTCGGTTGGCCTGACTTCCGGTTTCGTTGTGTTGTTCGCGATGGCTCACACCCATCGCAAGCGCTGGCTGGCGCAGGGCTGACGTGAAACGGGCTGCTAAACTTCTCCGCGCTGCTCCGTCATCCTTTCAGATGCTGCCGGCCGCTCTCACGCTGATCCTTTTCGCCGCGACCGCCGCTTTCGGCCAGTCCGCGGACGCCCCCGCCTTCGACGTGGCCTCCGTCAAGGTGAGCCCGCCGGGCGCAGCCCCCGGCGAACGCAGACGGCGCGACAATATCCAGGTTTCCCCGGGCACCGTGACCATGCGCGGCACCAGCCTGAAAGGCGCGATACGTTGGGCCTGGCACGTGTCGGAATTCCAGGTCACCGGCCCGGACTGGCTGGATTCGGAGCGCTACGAGATTGCCGGCAAGGCCGCCGGGCCCGCCACCGAGGAGCAACTGCGCCTCATGATGCAATCCCTTTTGCAGGAGCGCTTCAAACTCGCGCTGCACCGCCAGACCAAGGAGCTTTCCGCCTACGTGCTGGTGGTGGGCAAGAACGGGCCGAAGGTTCACGAAACCAAGACTGAGGGCGAGTCCAGCATCGACATCAACCAGAGGCAGTTGAGCGTCTCCGTCCAAAGAGCGCCGGTTTCGCAGTTGATTGACCTGATGTCCAATGTGCTGCGCGCTCCGGTGGTCGACATGACGGGCCTCACGGGGCGCTACGATCTTACCCTCAATGTGGCCAAGTACGCCGCGGATATGGCGGCGCAGGGGAAATCCATGGATTCGGCGCCGGCCGATCCACAGGCGCTCATCTCCATGATTTTGCAGGAAGAACTTGGCTTGAAACTGGAAGCCCGGAAGATGCCGCTCGACCTCGTGATTGTCGATCACGCCGAAAGATCACCCATCGAAAACTAGCTCTGTCCGGACATGCTCCGATCTTGGCGATGACCCACAGGACGCAACCGGCGGCGGGACCCTGTTGGGGTGCCCGCCGCCCTGGAGATTGGCCACTCCCCCCGCGAATCTGGCGCGGCAAGGTTCTCGCNNGTCTGCCTGCATTGGTGGGGCATGCTTCAGCTTGCCAGTCAGTGCCGGGAAGCCGACACGACTACCGGTGGTGTCCTCCGCCCCCGCTCGAATGGCCTCCCGAAGATGCCGGGCTTCCGCCTGAGTGTCCGCCGGAATAGCCCGAACCTCCGCCCGATGCGCGCGGAGCGGAAGAAGATCGCGGAACGGAATAGCTCTGGCTGGGAGCCGAGTACGATCTCGGCGCGGCAGCTCCGCTACCGCCGAAACTGCGCTGGCCTGAATACGATCGCGGAGCGGAATAGCTCTGGCTTGGAGCTGCGTACGATCTTGACGCGGAAGCTGCTCCACCGCGCGGCGCCGAGTAGTTGTTGGGCGAGGAAGACCGGCCGTTCGACGGCGAACTTCGGTAGCTCTGCGCTGGAGACTGGTAGCTCCGTGAACCGCCATTGGCGGCCCCGGCGGTTTGCGGCCGGTTGCTGTCGCCGAAGTGTTGCCATCCCGCCGAAGCCGGTGATCGAACGCCACCGTTAGCGGCGCCCCCACCAGCCCTATTGATCTGCGAAGCGCCTTGCCGCGCCGAACCATTCAACTGGCCGCCGCTGGTCCGTGCGCTGCCAGCCAGACTGCCGCGATTCATACTCGCGCCGCTGTACCGGCTTGACACCGCTCGATTCGAATAGGCGACGCCCATCCGGTGGCTGGGATCGTGCATCCATGCGGAGTGCCCTGCATATCCGCTGCCGTAATGCCCGTAACCCCCGTAGCCCCCGCGATACCCATAGTGGTTGAAGAAGCCGGCATTCACATACAGGCCGCCGCCGAACCATCCACACCCCCATCCCCAGCCGCCCCAGCCTCCCCAACCCGGGTAGTAGGAGCTCATGTAATATCCCGGGCCGAATCCGAAGCCGAAACCAAAGCCCGCCGGGTACCACAGGTCGGGGTATTCGCCCCAGACCGGCGGGCCCCAGACGTAAGCTGGCCTGTAGACTGGGACATAGATCACCTGCGGATCGGCCGGCTGAATCTCGATCGCATCCCGGCCATCCTGTGTGGCCGTCGTCACTACCTGTTGCGGCGTGTTGGTCAGCTTGCCGTTGGCCCGGGCACGAGTGCGCATTCTCTGTACCGCGCTCATCACATCGGCCTGTTGGGCAAGGAACGCATTCCCAAGATCCGTAGTCCACCGGACATCGTTGGCCAATAGCCCGAGCGCGTTGGGAAACACCACCAGGGCTTGGATGCTGGGGTCCCAGTTCTGCTGCCTGGCAGCCTCCGTCAGTTGGCTACCCTGGAGGTTTCTATTCTGTCCGAGCCACTGTTGCGCTTCGATAATCTCCAGCGGATACGTGCTTGCGGAAAGCACCTGGCTGAGCAGCGGGTCCGGGTACAGCGCGATCGGCGCCACCAGGTTATTCAACTGGTCCGGCGAAAGCAGGGGCGCAGCCTGTTGCGTGTCGGGCATCGCCATGGCCGGGTCCCCCGGTGTTTGGGCAAAGGTCGCGGGGAGGCCAATCAAAAGCCCGCAGGCAACTGCCACCGCCCGCTGAATGTTAGTCCTACTCAACATTAAACTCATCTCGTGCCGCCTTCCGCCCGGTTGATGCAGGGCGCACTACTCTCCTCGCAAACCGATGGCCGAACGCAACCAATTGAAAAAAAGCTACTTATGATTCTCCGGGAACTCGTTCCCTGGCCGCAAACCACCAGTGCGGTTGGAATGGACCAACCGGTTCGCGGTGCAGCCGGGCGAGCCTCCCGCTGCCCGAGGGGTGAAGCGCCGCCGGACTTATCGCACCGAGGCTTCGGCGAGTTGCGTGAAGACGTCCTGCGCGAGCTTGCTGGGCCCGCCCACCATCTGCGGCAGGAAAACGGTCACGAGCCCATTCTTCGGGTCCACGGTTCCGCTGGTACCGAATGCGCCTCCGTGCCCAAACGTCCCCGGATTGACCAGGTTCAACAGCGACCGCGTGCCCTCGGCCACACTCATGGTGAGACCGTAGCCACGATGGTCGGGGGTGTAGTCGTGCTCCATCGCTTCCACGGCCTGCGGCGAAAGAATGCGCTTTTCCCCGAGCGTCCCCCGGTTCGCCAGCATCTGATAGAAGCTGTAAAGGTCCGCCGCGGTAGAGAACAGGGCCAGTTCCGGTCCGGGGTACTTCGCGCCGGACCGGTACTTGGCCGGGTCGCCACCTTGAGCCTGGTCGCGCGCCAGGGTCAGCTTCTTTTCCCCGTCCGGCGTGTAGACCATGGCGATACGGCTCTTCTTGCCTTCAGGCGGGAAGAAGAAGGAGTTTTTCATGCCGAGCGGCGCCAGAATGCGGCTCTGCACGAAATCTTCGTACTTCTGGCCGGAGACCACCTCGACAATGCGGCCGAGCGTGGCGATTCCCATGTTGCTGTAGATGTGCTTCGTCCCCGGCTCCGCGATGAGCTTCTCGCCGGCGTAGGCGCGCACTGCTTCGGCCAGGGTGTGGTCCATCGTAAAGTTGATGCGCGCGAACTCGCCGCTCGCCGGAAGAAAGGCGAGACCGGAAATGTGGCACATCAACTCCCACACGGCGGGCGGATGCTGCGGCGCATGGACGTTGAGGCTTCCGTCCGGCCGGGTCTCCGCCACCTGGACGCCCTTGAACTCGGGCAGGTAATCCTGCACCGGCCGCGTCAGGTTCAGCTTGCCTTCATCCACCAGAATCATTGCCGCCACGCCGGTGACGGTCTTGGTCTGCGACATGATCTGCACGATGGAGTCGGTTCGCATCGGCTTCCTGCCTTCGATGTCCGCGAAGCCGACCGCGTCGAGCTCGCCGATCTGGCCATCGCGCGCCACCAGGGTAACGACGCCGGAGATTTCGCCGCGATCGACGAACTCCTGCATGCGTCTGGGGATTAGCTTGAGCGTCGCGGAATCGAGCGGCGGCTCCGCGGCGGTCGCGGTGAACGCAAGTAGGGCTGCCCCAAGCAGACAGTAACGATATCGCATATCAGAGATCCTCCAGGAAAAGGCTTAGTGCTGTGACCGCAAGATTTGCTGCTTCGAAAGAACCGCTCCCTCATCAGAGCCACGACCGTAGGAGTGGTTGCCGCCCAAAGGAACAGTTTCTCACGATCGCGGACCTAGTCGTCTTCCGACGACTGCCCGACCTTCAGCACGCTGAGGAATGCTTCCTGCGGAATCTCCACGCGGCCGACGCGCTTCATCCGCTTCTTGCCTTCCTTCTGCTTTTCGAGCAGTTTGCGCTTGCGGCTGATGTCGCCGCCGTAGCACTTGGCGATGACGTTCTTGCGCAGCGGCGAAATGGTCTCGCGGGCGACGATCTTGTTGCCGATAGCGGCCTGCAGCGCCACCTCGAACTGCTGCCTGGGAATCAGCTTGCGGAGGCGGTGGATCAGATCCTTCCCGCGCTCGAAGGCGAATTCCTTGTGCACGATGATGCACAGCGCATCCACCGGTTCGCCGGCCACCAGGACATCCAGTCTCACCATGGGAGAGACGCGGTAGCCGGAGAGGTGGTAGTCCAGGGAAGCGTAGCCGCGGGAGACGGTCTTCAGGCGGTCGTAAAAATCCAGCACGATTTCGTTGAGCGGCAGTTCATAGACCAGCATGACGCGGCCGCCGCCCAGGTGCTCGAACTTCATCTGGGTGCCGCGTTTTTCTTCCAGCAGCTTGAGAATGCCGCCGATGTACTCGTCCTGGGTGAGTACGCTGGCTTCGATGATGGGCTCTTCGATCTGCTTGATCGAACTGGGGTCGGGGAACTTGGTGGGGTTATCCACCTCGATCACCTCGCCGGAGTTGGCCGTGATGCGGTAGCGGACGCCCGGGGCGGTGGTGATCAGGTCGATATTGAATTCGCGCTCCAGGCGCTCCTGGACGATCTCCAGGTGGAGCAGGCCGAGGAACCCGCAGCGGAAGCCGAAGCCCAGGGCCACCGAGTTCTCGGGTTCGAAATTGAAGGCGCTGTCGTTCAGGCGGAGCTTTTCCAGGGCGTCGCGCAACAGCCCGTGTTCGTGTGATTCCACCGGGTAGAGGCCGGCGAACACCATCGGCTTAATCACCTCGAAGCCGGGCAACGGTTCGGCGGCGGGGTTCTCCTGATCGGTGATGGTGTCGCCGATCTTGGCGTCGCTCACGGTCTTGATGTTGGCGTACAGGTAGCCTACTTCGCCCGCCTGTAGCTCGTCGCAGGGCGTGGCTTTCGGCGCCTGGTAGCCCAGCCCTTCCACTTCGAAAACCTGCCCGTTGGCCATCAGGCGGATTTTCTGCCCCAGCCGGATGCGGCCGTCCAGGATGCGCATCAGGATGATGACGCCGCGGTAGCTATCGAACCACGAATCGAAAATCAGGGCGCGCAGCGGCAGGTCGGGCGACCCTTTAGGGTGCGGCACCAGGTGGACCACCGCCTCCAGGATCTCGTGGATGCCGATGCCCTGCTTGGCGCTGCACAGCACGGCGTCGCGCGCGTCCAGCCCGATGATGGTTTCGATCTGTTCGCGGATGCGTTCGGGTTCGGCCGCCGGAAGGTCGATCTTGTTGATGACAGGGATGATTTCCAGGTTGTGGTGCAGCGCCAGGTACGTGTTGGCGAGGGTTTGGGCTTCCACGCCCTGGGAGGCATCCACCACCAGCAGGGCGCCTTCGCAGGCTTGCAGGCTGCGCGAAACTTCGTAGGAGAAATCCACGTGGCCGGGGGTGTCGA
>PLDO01000240.1 GCA_003136215.1 Bryobacterales bacterium | reverse complement strand
ATAAGTTGTATGGAATCGGCTGTTGTTCGCGATCCTGAGATTATGTCCGGTGAGCCGACCTTTCGCGGCACACGGGTGGTGGTGCGGACGCTGTTCGACTACATCGAGGCCGGACACAGTCTGGAGCGCTTTCTGAAGGGGTTCCCGACCGTGAGCCGGGAGCAGGCCCTGCAAGCTTTGGAAGAAGCGAAGGAATCCCTACTCGCCGCCCACTAAATGCGCCTTCTCCTGGACGAGTGCATCGACGAAGGACTCCGTCATCACTTCACTGGTCACGAGTGCCAAACCTGCCGCTATGCAGGGCTCACCGGTCTGGCTAACGGTGCACTGCTGGCCGCGGCCGATCAAGCGGGCTTTGACGTGTTGATCACGGTGGATCAGAACATGCCGAGTCAGCAGAGCTTACGCGGCCGTGCGATCTCGCTGCTGGTTGTTCGCGCCCGCACCACGAACCTCGACGATTTGCTGCTTCTCATGCCGGATGTGCTCAGCGCACTCGAAACCCTGAGACCGGGTGAGGCGGTTCGGATCGGCGCTCGTTAGACGCCTCCGCCTCTATCCCACCGTCTTCCCCGAGAACGTCACGTAGGGGAACACTTCCGGTATGTGCGAATCGTAGTGCCCGTGGCGATTCCACGTCCACCCCACGGACGGGTCCAGCAATTCGCGCTGGCGGCCCACTTTCTCAAAGCGCGAACAATCGATGCGCCACACATCGCCGTCCTTCGGCGGCAGCGCCCGCCCATCCGCCAGATCCGTCATCCCGCGCCACGGGAATGCCAGTTCCACCGTCCAGCCGCGGTCGGTATTGGTCCGGCTGTTGACCGCGCCGTCCACGCGGACGGCCGTTTTCAGCCCCGGAAAGTCCCAGTCCAGGAACCCCCAGCGCTCGCCGCGCGGGTGCACGTGCCCGCCCACGCCATCGAGCACCATGGTGCGCTGCGCCGCCGGGTCGAACTCCGGCCTCCCATAATACGGCGACCCCGGCTGGAGAATATCCTTCCAGATCCAGAACACCTCGTACACCGTGTTCAGCGCGTTGACTTCGAATTCGTAGTACGCGTCCTGGCCGCCGCCGATAAAAACTTCGATATCGTTCTCTTCCCAGATCTTCGAATCGCGCCGGGTCATCGTGCCCCAAACGTCGGTCTCCTCCACCCAAAAACCGAAGTATAGATAAGCGTCGTCCCAGAGGAGAGCGACGCGCGTGTCGAACCAGGCGGGCTCGCCGGTCACGATATCCCCGAACGGCGCCGATTTGGGCGCCAGCCGCCAGGAAGGCTCATCGAGTTTGCCATCCACCGTGATGGGGCCGGCGGCACGGCAGCACGTGTAGCGGGCGGGTTCTAAATTCAGGGGCGCGAGAGGACGGTACATGACGCTACCATATTACCCATGGATCCGAAGTTTCTATTGGCCATCGCCCTGGCGCTGCCGTTGTGCGCGCAGGTCAAGATCACGCAACCGGGGAAGGACAAGATCTCGGTGGAAATCGACGGCAAACCCTTCACCGATTTCTACGTCGGTCCCGGGACCGCCAAACCGTATTTGCACCCGCTGCGCACGGCGGACGGCAAAGTGGTGACGCGCGGCTTCCCCATGGTCACCGATATCCCGGGCGAAGCCCACGATCATCCGCACCACCGCGGCCTCTGGTTCACCCACGGCGACGTCAACGGCTACGATTTCTGGGCCAACGAGGAGTCGCAGCCGGGCGCGGGCAAGGGAAAAGGCAAGGTGGTGCTGGAGCGGGTGGACAAGTTCGTCGCCGGTAAGAAATCGGGGACCATCTCGGCCAGTTTCGCGTGGAAGATCCCTACCGGGGAAACGCTGCTCATCGAGAGCCGCAAAATGACGTTCTACTCGGACCCGCAGCTGCGCATCATCGATTTCGACATCACTCTTTCCCCGCAGCAGCAAGTGAAATTCGGCGATACCAAGGAAGGCATGTTCGCCATGCGCCTCGCTGCGCCGCTCGAAGAGGAGCAGCCCAAGGATATCGCCGAGCCCAAGCGCACGGGAAAGATGGTCAACGCGCAGAACAAGACCGGCGAGAAAAACGTCTGGGGCAAGCGTTCCGAGTGGGTCGATTACTCAGGCCAAATCGGCGGCGCCCCCGTCGGCGTGGCAGTGTTCGATCACCCGTCGAATCCGCGCTACCCGACGTACTGGCACGTGCGCGCCTACGGGCTCTTCGCCGCAAACATTTTCGGTCTGCACGATTTCGAGAGCGACCCCTCGCGCGACGCCGGCCTCACCATCCGCCCCGGCCAGCCGATCCGCTTCCGTTTTCGCGTCATCATCCATCCCGGCGATGTGAACGGGGCGGGAATTCGCGATGCCTATGAAGCGTGGGTCGCCACCAAGTGAGTGGCCTAAGTGGGACAGACCATCGCCTTTCGTGGTCTGTCATGCCTCGTCAAATAAACCACTGCGGGTGACAGACGACAAAAGGNNAAAGGCGATCGTCTGTCCCACGAAGCCCCTACTTCACCGTGAGTTCGAAATCCACCTGCAGCACCAGCGCATCGTCGGTCACGCGGATATCCGGCACGGTGAACTTGCGCACTTCCCGTTTGTACCCGGGCTGCGCTCCCCCCTCTTCCACCATCTTCCGCGACTCGGCTTCCAGCGGGTATTTGAACTCTTTCGCCAGGCTGGCCTGCATGGCCTCACAGACCCGCCGGATGTAGTACCCGCTCTTGCCTTCGCTGGTTACCTTAACTTCCTGCAAGCCAAGCGCCCCGTTGCGGTAGACCGGCACGGCGGCAATCACCACATCGAAGGCGTCTCCCAGGCCCACGCATTGGCCCACCACGTTGAGCGCGGTGCGGCCCGTGAACCGCGCTTTCATGCGCAGGCGGCCGCCCTCGCCGCGCACCTGCGGCTTCTCCAGGTACGCAAAATTGCATTTGTTAGTCTTGCTGCCGTGTACATAGCTTCGGCCCTCCTGGGTAAAAACCTGCTCCGTCAGCATGCGCTCTAACGCCCCGAACTGGATGTGCAGCTCCACGGCGGCGGCGCAGCGGGACAACCCCAGCAGCAGAAGTACCAAACGCATCACTCGTGCTTTTCCAAAGTGAGGTTGATGGTGCCGATGGTGAAGGTCATGCGAACCCGGATCTGCACCGGCAGTTTGCGGCGGTCGTCGCTCACCCACACGTTGACGTGCGCCGACCGCCGGTACAGCACGCCATCAAATAGGTAGGCCTCGTAGCGGATGGTCTTGAATGTGCCCTCGGGAGTCTTCACGTCTTCGCGCGCCTGGGCTTCCACCTTCACCATCACGCTCTTCTTGCCGTCGCTCACCGGGATCTGCGTGCTTTGACCAGGCTCCAGGTTCAGCGTGCGGACGAAGAACAGCCCCCCGAGCACGTCGTGCACGCAGGGCGGGATCTCCGTCTCCTGGGAGAGCACGACGGCGTTATTCCTGGCGCGGTCGCGTTCCAGGTAGGTGGCCTTCTTTGCCTCGGCATCGAAAGTGATCTTGGTTTCGCGCAGGCGGCTGCCTTCCTGGGTGGTCATCTGCAAACTCTGCGCGCAGTAGGCGGAGTTCATGTTGGCGGAATAATCGTCCACCACTTTGAACAGTTTAGAGACGATGCCGGTCGATTCCAGGTGCAGGTTGGTCTGCAACTCGGTCCGCGGCGGCGCGGTGGTGGTCAGTTCCACCCTGGCTTTGCCCGCCGTGAACAGGCGCCAATCGATGTTGTAGTAGAGAGTTTCCCTGGCGGGCAAAGTGTTGCTCTGCGAAAAAGCGAGCGTCGCGCAGACGAGGAGCGGCAGCAGCCTGTGGAAGAGCATGAAAGGCCAGTTTCGCATTTGCAGCGCCAGCGACGCAATGCGCGCGCTAAATTAGGAGGTGCACTCAGGAGGTTTCCTTTGGTGGTTTTAGGCATCGATATCGGCAGTAATCAGACTCGCGCCGGAATGGTGGACCAGGAGGGCGCCATTCTGGCATCGCGCACCATCCAGACGCCGGCGGACCTCGACACATTCTTGCCATCCTTGCAGGACGCCATCCGCTGGCTGGTGGAGAGCACGGAACTTCCCTCCGGCGTGGGGGTGGGCTGTAAGGGAATGATCGACCCCGACTCGACGCGCATCGAAAGCTTGCGCGGCCCGCTCCATTTCCTTCAGGGATTGCGCCTCGCCGATATTGTCGGTCTCCCGCTGGAGGTGCCGGTCTTCGCCGATAACGACGCGCGCGTCTCGCTCGCCGGCGAAATGGTGTGGGGCGCGGCGCGCGGGCGCCAGAACGTCCTTATGCTGACCCTGGGCAACGGCGTAGGCGGCGCCGCCCTGGTCAACGGGCGCGTGTTGCGCGGACACTCCGGCGTAGCAGGCAATATGGGCCACCTCACCGTCAACCCGCATGGCGCCATCTGCGCCTGCGGCAATCGCGGCTGCCTGGAGACGGTGTTTTCCGCGTGCGCGATTGAGGCGGAAGCTTGGGCGGCGGTACACCGCGGCTGCGATTCCGTGCTCACGCGGCTCTTCCGCGAACAGCCCCAACTGGCCTCGTGCCGCACCGTTTTTCAGGCGGCGCGCGAAGGCGACGCGCTGGCCGTCGCCATTGTCTCCCGCGCCATTTACAACCTCGGCGCGGCCCTCGCCGGACTGCTGCACATCTTCGACCCCGAGGTCGTGATCCTGGGCGGACAGGTGGCCGATGCCGGCACGG
Source organism: Bryobacterales bacterium (assembly GCA_003136215.1). Classification (GTDB taxonomy): domain Bacteria; phylum Acidobacteriota; class Terriglobia; order Bryobacterales; family Bryobacteraceae; genus Solibacter. The sequence continues at coordinate 8,990 of PLDO01000240.1, read as the reverse complement.
ATCTCCTGGTGCCGCTCCAGGAAGAAGTGTGGAGCCGCTCGCGCGGTCTGCTGGACCGCGACGTGCCGATTGTGGAGCAGCAGGTCGCCGATAAATCCGGCATCATCGGAGCCGCCGGCCTCGTCATGGCAACACGGCCGTAAAGGTGGGGCCGGCGCTTTCGCCTGCCACTGGAGATTGGCCATTCGCGCCGCGAATCTGGCGCGGCAAGGTTCTCGCAGGCGGAACCGCCTGCCCCACCTTACTCGTACCGCAGTGCTTCGGTAGGATGCAGATGCGCCGCCCGGTTGGCCGGCAGCATCCCGAATACCAGGCCCACCAGGCAGGAGACGCCGAAGGCCACCAGAATCGCCACCGGCGAAATCGGAATCCGGATATCGGCGAACACCTGTACGCTCAGCGGTATCGCCACCCCCGCCAGAATGCCGATCAGTCCACCGGACAGGCTTACCAGAATCGCCTCCGTCAGGAATTGCAGCAGGATCTCCCTGGGCGCCGCCCCCACCGCCAGCCGCACGCCGATTTCGCGCGTCCGCTCCGTCACCGTCACCAGCATGATGTTCATGATCCCGATGCCGGAAATCAGCAGCGTGATCGCCGACACCAGCACCAGCACCAGCGATAGAATCAACGAGATGTTCTTGGCCGCGTTCAGGATGGCTGTCATGGTGTCCACCCGGTACCGCGCCCCGGGACGGTGCCGCGCCTCCAGGATCTCCTGCAATCGCGCCGCCACCCGGTCCACCTCCTGCGGCGAACGCGCCTGCACGTAGAGCGGATCGATGCGCTCCACCGGCGTGAAGTATCGCAGCACGGTAACCGGGATCAGGATCGTGTCCCGCTCCACTTCCGACTGCCCGAATGTCTCCACTTTTTCGTGGAACGTGCCGATCACGGTGAACTCCAGACCGTAGAGTTTGACGACCTGGCTGAGCGCCGCCGCCCGCCCGCCGAACATCCTGACGGCCAGTTGGTCGGTGAGCAGCGCCGTCTTGGTGCGCAGCGTGAGGTCGCTCTCGTCCAGAAATCGCCCGCTCGAAATCACGATATTGCGCACCGCCTGGTAATCCTGGTCGGTGCCGATCACCTTGACGTCCTGCTCCTTGCCGCCGATCAGAATGCGGTCGAAATTGGACATGACACCGGTCGCCGCCACGATGTCGGAGGTCAATTCCTGCCGGATCGCCTGCACGTCCGGCATCTTGATGTAGTCGGCATCGGAAACCGTGCTGCCGCCGGCTGAAGCATAGTAGGCAAAGATGATGTTGCTGCCGATGCCCTGCACCTGTTCCAGAATGTAGTCCCGGCTGGTCAGCGAAATGGTCACCACCAGGATTACCGACGCCGTGCCGATGGCCATCCCCAGCCCGGTTAGCAGCGACCGGATCGGACTGGCGCGAAGCGCTTGCGCGCTGAACCGGATCGCTTCGCCGAGGAACATAGGCCGGGCTTAACTGCCCTGCACCTGCCGGAGGAGCTTCTCGGCATCCGACCGCGGCGGATCTTCCGGCGTCAAAGCACAACCCAGATATCGCTTGAGGAGTTCACGAGCAACATCAAGATTTCGCTTGCTTTTAATGTACAGGTCGGCCCTGGCAAACATCAACTTCGGGCTGTTGGGCGCAATCTGCTCCGCCTTCGCCAAACTCAGGTCGGCTTCCTGGTAGCGACCCTCCTTGGTGAACAAGCGCGCCAGATCGACGAGTTTTCCGATCTTCTGCGGGGCAAGCTCGACAGCCCGTCGCAAGTGCGCTTCGGCGCTGGAAAACTCCTTGCGCTTTTCGGCCAGCCTGGCTTGTGCCGAAAACCCGTCGGCGGGGTTGATGCGCGCAATCTGCGCGGCCGTCGCCGACGCTTTGTCGAACCCCCCGCCCAAAAAGCCGGGAGCTTCCAGGTAATATTCGAATAAATCGCTCTGCGCGTCCAGATTCGCCGGGTTCAGCAGCGCCGCTTTCTCGAAAAACTGGCGCGCCTTGGTGGCCAATCCGGGTGCCGTAATCATGCTGGAGGTCTCGGCGCGCCGTCCATAGGCGCGGCCCAGCCACAAGTAGACACTGGAATTGCCCGGTTCCAGATCCGCCGCCCGTTCCAGCGCTTCGGTGGCTTTCTTGAACTCGCCCTGCCCGTAGTAGTTGCGCCCCATCAACTCATACACCGCTGCGTCCTTGTTCGGGATTGCATGCAAGATTTCAAGCGATTGCTGGAACTCAGTGAGATTGTAGAGCTTATGCGCTTGATCGAGGCCCCCCCCGGAGGCCCATGCCAGACCCGCGAACCCGAAAATCAAGATAAGGCGTTTCACCCGGTGACCCTGCTTCTTCTTCATGTTAGCCCACTTATGCATGTAGATGAACGTGACGCCGGAAGGGTTTCAGCCTTCGGTGGCATAAGGCTCCGCCTTGTGCATCCGAGCGAAGCTCGGACAGCCGGCCTTGCCTCAAGCCGCCGAATCCATCATGCTGAATACTTCCGGGAGGAGAACGCGTCTTGAAAAAACCCATCGGCCTGTTGGTTCCGCTATTGGTCGCCACCTGTGCCGCCCAGCAACCCGAACGGCCTCCCATAACGGGAGTTGCCCACATCTCGCTCTATGTCCACAACATCGAGCAGTCGCGCCACTTCTATAAGGACTTGCTCGGCTACGAGGAGCCCTTCCAACTCGACAAGCCGGACGGGGGCCTGTCCTTGACCTTCATTAAGATCAACGACCGCCAGTACATCGAACTGGTCCCCGAAACCAAGGAGGGAACCGACCGCCTGAATCACATCTCCGTGGAAACTACCGACGCCGACGCCATGCGGCGCTACCTCGGCTCGCGCGGCATCAAGGTCCCCGACACCACCCCCACCGGCCGGATCGGCAACGCCAACTTCAACGTCAGGGATCCCGATGGCCACACCCTGGAGATCGTGCAGTACCTGCCCACCGGCTGGAGCGCGCGGGAAAAAGGCAAGTACCTCGGCCCCAACCGGATCTCCGATCGGATGGCGCACCTCGGCATCCTCGTCGGCTCGCTCGGCGACGCGCTCAAATTCTATGGCGGCGTGCTCGGCTTCCGCGAAACCTGGCGCGGCAGCAAGGACGGCAAGATACTGAGCTGGGTCAACGCCGCCGCGCCGGACAGCCAGGATTATCTGGAGTTCATGCTCTATGAGGACCTGCCTGCCCCGGATAAGCGCGGCACGCAGCACCACATTTGCCTGTTCGTGCCGGACATCGCAAAGGCGGTGGCTTCCCTGGAAGCCCGCCCGGCGCGCAAGGACTACAAAGGCACCCTGGAAATCAAGACCGGCATCAACCGGAAGCGGCAATGCAACCTGTACGACCCCGACGGCACGCGGGTGGAACTGATGGAGCCCAATACCATCGATGGCAAACCCACTCCGCCGTCCAGCGCCCCGCCGCCGCGGTAGGACAGGCCTCCTGGCCTGTCCACGCTGGACGCGAAACTTCCAGCCAGTTGTGGCGCTTTCACTGCAAAATCGGCAGCGCGTTCTCCCGCAGCCCGGCGGTGGTCACCCCGGCGATCCGCACGTCGATGAGCGCGTTCGGTTCGCGGACCGAGGCCAGTTCCACCTTCAAATAGTTCTCCGTCAGCGCGATCGAGGTTTCCGCCAGGGTGACCGCCGAGAGCGTGCGGCCCACCATGCGTTCGCGGAATGCCAGATTCTTGGCCGCCGCCAACTCCCGCAGTACGCGATTGCGCTCCTTGCGCACCGCCATGGGCACCTGCGCCGCCTGCTCGGCCGCCGGCGTGCCCGGACGCTCCGAGTAGGTGAAGACGTGCAGGTACGTGAACGGCATCGCGGCCATGAACTGCCGGCTCTCTTCGAACTCGGCGTCGGTCTCCCCCGGGAAGCCCACCATGACGTCGGCGCCCACCGCGGCGTCGGGCATCAGCGCGCGCGCCTTCTGCACACGGTCCGCGTAGTGCCGCGGACGGTACTTGCGGTGCATCCGGCGCAGCGTCCGGTCACACCCGCTTTGCAGCGGCGCGTGCACATGCGTGGCGATCCGCGGCGATTCCGTCATCAGATGCAGCAGATCGTCGGAGAAGTCCATGGGCTCCACCGAGCTGAGGCGCAGCCGCGCCACATCGGTCTCCGCCACAAGGCGGCGCAGCAGATCGGCCAGTCGCACCTGGCTGCCCGGTTCCCTGCCCCATCGCCCCAGATTGATGCCGCTCAGCACGATCTCGCGATAGCGGCGGGCCAGGGCGCCCACCTGTTCGATTACCTGTTCGGCGGGCGCGCTGCGGCTCCGCCCGCGCACAAACGGAATGATGCAGAACGAGCAGCGATTGTTGCAGCCGTCCTGAATCTTTAAATTGGGACGCGTCCGGTCGCCGGCGGCGTCTTCCACCGGCGCCGACAGAAAATCGCGCTGCTCGAAGATATCGCCAATGTGGATGTTGCCATGGTAGGGCGCCGAAGTCACGATCTCCGCGATCTGGGTTTTGTGCGAGTTGCCCACCACCCACTCCACCCCGGCCAGCGACGCCAATTCCTGGGGAGCGCGCTGCGCGTAGCAGCCCGTGACCAGAATCCGCGCCTGGGGATTCTCGCGGTGCACCCGCCGGATGGTCTGCCGCACATCGTCATCCGCCGACGAGGTGACGGTGCACGTGTTGAGCACCACCAGGTCCGCGCCGGCGCGTTCGCCGGTGGATTCCAGGCCTTTCCCGGCCAGCAGCGATTCGAGAGCCGCGCCGTCGGCCTGTGTGGCCCGGCACCCAAAGTTTTGAACGAAGAACTTCTCCACTATCTTTATAGTGGCATACCGGACGGAAGATCTTTAGCCACAGATGAACACAGATAAAACAAGACTTCTTATCTGTGTTCATCTGTGTTCATCTGTGTTCATCTGTGGCCAATTTGTTTTTGAACTTCCTACATGTACATGCCGCCGTTGACGGCGAGCACATGGCCGGTGATATAGCCCGACTCTTCGCCGACCAGGAACTTCACGGCGTTGGCGATGTCCTCGGGTTGGCCGATGCGGCCCAGCGGAACCCCGGCCAGGATCTTGGCCTTGACTTCTTCGGGCAGCACCCGCGTCATGTCGGTCTCGATGTAGCCGGGGGCGACGGCGTTGACCGTGATGCCGCGGCTGCCGATCTCCTGGGCGAGGGCCTTGGTCATGGCGATCATCCCGCCCTTGGATGCGGCGTAGTTGGCCTGGCCCGCGGCTCCCGCCTGTCCCACCACCGAGGCGATATTAACGATCCGCCCCCAGCGGCTGCGCATCATCGTGGGCAGTACCTGTTGAATGCAGCGGAACGCGCCGTTCAGGTTGATATTGAGGACCAGGTCCCAGTCGGCCGCTTTCATGCGCATCGCCAGGCCGTCGCGGGTGATGCCCGCGTTATTCACCAGCACGTCGATGCGGGTCTTATCCTTCAGCGTTTTGGCGAAGGCTTCCTTGACGCTTTCGGGCGAAGTCACGTCGAGATTCAGGGTCATCGCCTCCCCGCTGCAGGCGCGGATCTCTTCGGCCACTTGTTCGTTGCGCTCGATCTCGGGTGAGGCCACCACAATATCGAAATTCGCCCGGCACAGCGTCAGCGCGATGGCACGGCCGATTCCACGGCTGGCGCCCGTAACAAAGGCCACTCGATTGAACATTCCGTCTCCTTGGGATTATTTCGGTATGAAACTCAGGGTAACAAGATTCCGGCGGGAAGACTTCAGTGGATCCTCTCGGGGCCCTCGTTCTCGTCGTCGTCCTCTTCGTCTTCGTCAAATTCGTCGTCGAATTCGTCGCCCGACATTGTCTCCGCCATGCTCATGGCTTCGTCGACCGCCTCCTGGATATCTTCGTCTTCGGAATCGGCCAGGTCCACGAGTAGAGCCCTGGCCTCCAGCGGACGGATGGTGGCCACGGCTTCAATGGCGGCGAGCAACAGATCCTTATCGGTACCCGGTGCGGCGATGAGCGCGGCCACGTGCGGCCAGGCCGCCTCTACCTCCCGGGTGCCGGCCGCGCGCACCGCCTCGTAGTGAATGAGAGGATCCGGGCTGTCCAGCGCATCCAGAATCTGCGGGTCGAAACCCCGGACATAATTCATGCAGAAGACGGCGGTCAGCTTCCACTCCGGGTCCGCGCCGGACCAGGCGGTGCGGATGGCGCCGGAGTGCCACTCCTCCGGGGCGCGCGCCGCCGCTTCCAGGATGCGCCGCCGGGTGAACTTGGGGACGCTGCTATCGAGATAGACCTTGCGCAAGGTCTGCTTGATCTTGCGGAAAGTCTTCTCGCTGATGGGCACCGAATCGGGATCGTCGAATTCGTCGATATCCGCCTGCTCCAGGGCGGGACCCAGGGAGATTGCCGCCTGGGCGCGCAGTTCCGCGGGTTCGGCGGCATTGCCCACGATGGCGAGCAGAGCATCGGCCAGCGGGTCGTTGATCACGGTGAAATCACCCGCCAACTCCGCCGCCAGAAGGCGGTCGGCAGCATCGGCCTTGGGATTGCGGAGAATCGTGAGAAACTGGTGCGCGGCGCCGCGCGGCCATTCCCACGGGGGAGTGTCTTTCAGGATTTTCAGGTCCATGTTGTTTTACCTCCGCCTGAAAAGTCAATTGTACAGCAGCGGCATGGCGCCGGATGCGGCCTGCTGCCATACTCATAACTTATGGCCTACCAGGATCTGCGCGAGTTCATGCGCGCCCTCGAAAAGAACCACGAACTGGTGCGCATTCCCTTCGAAGTGGACCCGCGCCTGGAGATCACCGAATTCGCCGACCGCGCCGTGAAACAGGGCGGCCCGGCGCTCCTCTTCGAGCGGCCCACGGGCTTCCAGGTGCCGGTGCTGGTCAACGCCTTCGCGTCCATGCGCAAGATGGAAATCGCCCTGGAAGTGAACTCCGTGGAGGAAGTGGCGGCCCGCATCGTGGAGTTCCTGGAGATGCGCATGCCCGAGGGAATCATCGGCAAATTGAAAATGCTGCCCAAACTGGCCGAGATGGGCGCGTTCTTTCCCAAGATCGTGTCCAGGGGACCGTGCCAGGAAGTGGTGCGCACCGACGGGTTCTCGCTGTTCGATTACCCGGTGCTGCAATGCTGGCCCGAAGACGGCGGGCGCTTCATTACCCTGCCGCTGGTGTTCTCGCGCAACCCCGACACGGGCAAGCGCAACTGCGGCATGTACCGCATGCAGGTGTATGACGAGCGCACCGCGGGGATGCACTGGCAGACCCACAAGCAAGGCGCGGAACACTATCGCCGGATGCAGCAGCAGGGACGCAAACGCATGGACGTGGCGGTGGCCATCGGCGCCGATCCGGCCACCATGTACTCGGCCATTCTGCCGCTCCCGCCCGACCTCGACGAAATGATGATCTCCGGCTTCCTGCGCCAGAGTCCGGTGGAGATGGTGAAGTGCCAGACAAGCGATCTGGAAGTCCCGGCGCAGGCCGAGATCGTGCTGGAAGGCTACGTGGAAATGGGCGAGTTGCGCACCGAGGGACCGTTCGGCGATCACACCGGCTTCTACTCGCTGGCCGACGAATACCCGGTCTTCCACGTGACCTGCATCACTCAGCGAAAGGAACCGATCTACGCCACCACCATCGTGGGGCCGCCCCCCATGGAGGACTACTACATGGGCAAGGCGATTGAACGTATTTTCCTGCCGCTGATGCGCCTGCAACTGCCCGAAGTGCGCGATATCGCCATGCCGCCCGAGGGGGTGTTTCACAATCTGATTCTCGTTTCCATGCGCAAGAGCTATCCGGGACACGCCCGCAAAGTGATGCACTCCATCTGGGGAACCGGGCAGGCCATGTTCTCCAAGGTGATCGTAGTAGTGGATGAAGACGTCGACGTGCAGAACTACAGCGAGGTGGCGTGGAAAGCGCTCAACAACATCGACCCGGAGCGCGACATACAGTTCGTGATGGGCCCGGTGGATTCGCTGGATCACTCCAGCCGTATGGCGAACTACGGGTCGAAAATGGGCATCGACGCCACCCGTAAGTGGCCCGGCGAGGGTTTCACACGCCCGTGGCCGGGCGTGATCGGAATGAATGCCGATGTGAAGCGGCGGGTGGACGAGTTGTGGAAGAAGGCGGGGCTGCTAAAATAAACCCGTCATGCAATTTCCCCGCCTTCTCGTCGTTCGCCAGAAGTTCCCCGATCGCAAGATCGCCGATGTCGCCGCCAGTGTGCGCGCGCAACTCGCCCCCAGCGGTTTCGGCAGCCGCTTGAAGCCCGGCTCGCGCGTCGCCATCGGCGTGGGCAGCCGCGGTATCCACAACATCGCCACCATCGTCTACAACGTGGTTCAGTATTGGAAAGAGCAGGGCATGCGGCCGCTGATCTTCCCGGCCATGGGCAGCCACGGCGCGGCCAATGCGGCCGGCCAGGCCGAGGTGCTGTCCAGCTACGGAATCAGCGAGGCCACCATGGGCTGCCCCATCGTCAGCCAGTTGGAAGTGGTGTCCCTGGGCAAAACCTCCGACGGCATCGAAGCCTTCATGGACAAGGTGGCGTATGACTCCGACGGCGTGATGCTGGTAGGCCGCGTCAAGTGGCACACCGATTTCGCCGGCAAGATCGAAAGCGGCCTGTTCAAGATGATGGCCATCGGTCTGGGGAAATTCGCCGGCGCGCAGCGCTATCACATGTATGCCTACCGTCTTGGCCTGGAGCACGTCGTCCGCAGCGTGGGCCGGCAGGTTCTGAAATCGGGTAAGATCCTGGGCGGTCTGGCGATCCTCGAGGATGCGTACCATAACACCGCCAAGCTCGACGCCGTGCCGGTGGAAGTCATGGAGGCGCGCGAGGAGGAGAACCTGGCGCTGGTCAAGACCTGGATGGCCACCATACCGATGGATCTGGACATCCTGATCATGGACGAGATCGGCAAGAATATCTCGGGCGCGGGCATGGATACCAAAGTGGCCAACCGGGGCGTACAGGGGCAGTACAATCCCTGGCCCAATACGCCGCAATTCCAGCGGATCTTCGTGCGCAATCTGAGCGAGCACAC
>PLDO01000649.1 GCA_003136215.1 Bryobacterales bacterium | reverse complement strand
AGGCGGAGCCTTATGCCACTTTGATTTCTCATCGGACTGCCTTTCCCGAGATCGCGTCGATCGCGTAGAGACTGCGCGCAAAATCGGCGCGCGCATCGTTGGCGCTCTGCCGCGCGTCGTTAAAGGCGCGCTGCGCGTCCAGAAACTCCACCAGCGAAGCCTCGCCCCGCCGGTAGGAATACTCCATGGTGGTGCGCACCTCGCGGGCCTGGTCCAGCAGATCGTGTTCGATGCTCTCCAGCAGGCCGCGCGACGTGGTGTACTGCACCCAGGCGTTGCGCACCTCATTCTGCACGTCGGCTTCGGTCGCGCGTATGCGCGCCAGTATCTGTTCCTGCTCCTGGCGCGCGCGCTCGATCTCACCCTGGTTCTTGTTGAACAGGGGCAAGGGAGCGCTGAAGAAGAAGCCCAGCGCATCGGCGTTTGCGTTGTGATACTCGCGGTGATACTCCGTGCCCACGGTGAAATCGACTTTCCCCTGCGCCAGTTGCGAACGGATTTCCGCCTGGGAACGCGCCTGGTCCTTGCGCAAGGCCAGCAGGTCGGGCCGCAATTCCGCCGCCTGGGCACTCACCGTCTCCAGCACGAGCGGGTCGGCATCGCGCCGCAGTCCGCCAACCACGTCGAACGAGGACGCCGGCGCGGCCCGGCCCATCAGGCTTTGCAGCTTGTTGCCCGCCATCTTGAGTTTGGATTCGGCCAGGCGCACGGCGCTCTGGAATTGCAGGGCGGCCACCTGCGTGCGCACCAGTTCCACCTTGGCCAGATCGCCGGCGCGCACCCGTGTGGTGTTCACCTCCACTATGCTCTGGAAGGCTTGCAGGTTCTCGCGCGACAGTTCCAGGTTGTCCTTGGCCTGAAGCACATCGACAAACGCATTTTGCACGTCCAGCACCAGCGTGCGCGTGGTGTTCAGCAATTGCAGTTGCGCCACCTCGCGCGCCGACCGCGCCACTTCGATGCGCCGCTCGCGCTTGCCGCCGCGCTCCAGAATGAAATCCGTGCGCAGGTTGTACTCGGTGGGCCCGCCCTGGTTTTCGTGGGTGAATGCTCGCAGGAAATCGACGTAATCCCACCCGGCGCTCAGCACCGGGTTGGGCCGCAGTTTCGCGGTAATCATCCGCGCGTCGGCGATGCTCAGGTTGTACCGCTCGGCCAGCAGGTTGAGGTTGTGTTCCACCGCCTCCTGGACCGCCTGCCCGATGGTCACCCGGTCCGGCGGCGCGCCCGCCGTTTGAGCGGCCAGACCTCCCGCCGCCAGGACCAATATAACGATTGCTTGATGTTTTCTCACTGATCCCTCCTCCGTGCCGGCACGGAGTAACGCTCGCGCTCGCCGCCACCAACACGCGGCGCGTCGCATGCAGACGCTTTCACTGGTCAAACCCGGGACAGTTGGGCTATGCCAATGGGGGAGCGCGCCCGGCATTACAGCCGATGCAGCGCGTGAAGGATGCGAGACCGAGCGACAGGGAAATTGCCACACAATACAGCGCGAACGTGAAGAGGTAGAACCCACTCACCTGGAAGTGTTCCAGGGTTTCCAGCAGCCGGGCAAGCTGCAAGCTGTCCTTCTCCTGCCGGTCTTCCTGGGGCGCGCTGCCGAAGCCGCCGCTCTGCCGCGTGGGGACCTGCAGCAGGGAGAAGTGGAAAAGATCGTCGCTGTCGCTGATGCTGGGGAAGATGACCACGGTCATCAGGCAGACCGCAAAAAGCCGCTGCAATCGGGCCTGCGGCGAAACGCGGCGCCGGTGGCTCCGTTCGAGCACGGCGAACCACGCCAGGGCGGCAACACTAATGCCTGCCCACAGCAGATTAAGCGCAGTGTCGAGGTGAATAGACAACACCAGAGTATACAGGATACCCCGAACCCGCGACGGTTGGCTAATGGTGGGTAGAGCACCGGCGCGCACCCGAGTTTGCCCGCGATCTGTTACAGTCCATCGTTATGGACGACTACATTGTTCGCTTCCCGGCCGCGCGCCCTCGCCGAGCCTCGCTGCTCGCCGTGACGCTGTGCGCCGCGCCGTATCTGCTGCGCGCGCAAGCGCCCGCGGCGCCTCCCACACCTCCGCCCGCCGTTCCGGATTGGGCGCTGCCGGGCTCGGCCACCCACAAACAGGTGCCGCCGCCGGCGGATTTTCACCGGCCGAGCCAGAATTTCGATACGCCGATCGGCGTGTTTGAGGGCCAATCCGACATCGGCAGCGCGGTCGTGCCGGGCAGCGCCAGTTACGACGCCGGCACCAAGCGGTACACCATCAACTCCGCTGGTTACAATATCTGGTACTCGCGCGACGAGTTCCGCTATCTTTGGAAGAAGATGTCCGGGGACGTGTCACTCGCGGCCGACGTCACGTTCCCGAACCCGGACGGCTACGGCGACCGCAAGGCGGTCCTGGTCATTCGCCAGAACCTGGAGGACGATTCCAGGGAAGCCATGATCGGCCAGCACGGCGCGGGCATGGTCCACATGGCGCAGCGTCCGGAAAAAGGCGCGAACCTCAAGGATATGCAATATCGCTTCGGCGGCATGCTCGCCAACGTCAGGGCGAAGCGAATCGGAATCGAAAAGCGTGGCGATTCCATCGCCATCTTCATCAGCCTGCAAGGCGAGCCTATGCAGCAGCTCGGCCCACCCATTAACCTGCACTTCGACGGACCCTTTTACGTGGGCATCGGCTTCTGCTCGCATTTGCCGGACAAGTCCGATACCGCCGTGCTCTCCAATGTCCTTCTCGAGAACTCGGCGGGCAAGGTGCGCTAGTGTCCTGACCCTGAAGTACGCGTAACATGTACGGCCGCTTTGTGGGGCAGCCCTTTCAGGCTGCGGACCCGCTTTCCAGCGGGTCCAGCCGGCAGGAATGCCGGCTGCGGGCAGGATTGCCTGGCAGGATTGCCCGCCCCACATTGGGAAGCGGGTTACTGAATCGCGGGCAAACTCAGGCCGCTCTTGGCCAGCGCACGCTGCATCAGGTTGACGGCATGGATTTCCGGAACGCCTCGCGCGATCGAAATCTCCGAAACCAGCATGTGGCGCGCCCGGTCCAGCATCTTCTTTTCGCGGAACGAGAGCGGCTTGTCGACGTGCAGTTGCAGCAGGCTCTTGAGAACCTCGGCGGCCTTCAGCAGGTCCCCGCTCTGCATCTTCTCGCTGTTCTCCTTGAAGCGGACCTTCCAATCCGGGTTGAATGTACACCAGTCGATAGCCAGGAACGAGAGAATTCGCGAAATCTCCCGGTCCTTGGTTACCCTCCGCAGCCCGATGTTGGCGGCATTGGACAGCGGCACCAGCACCGTCATGCTGCAGCCAAATCGCAGCAGGTAGAATCTCTCGAACGCGGTTCCAAAAGAACGGGTGCTGATATTCTCGATGGTTCCAACGCCTTGGTTGGGATAAACCACCTTGTCGCCAATTTGAAAGGTCATACGGGGTCCCCCACAAACCACCGCTACCGAGTGCTGTTCTGGAATTGGTGCAACGACCCTAAATACTACGCTTGCCTTCGCTTCCTGTCAAGTAAAAGTGTTCACATATCCGACAAATCGTCAGTATAAATTGAGGAGGCATTCTACAATTGACGGCCAGGAGGAGGCTGTGGTGAGGAAATAATAGACAGGACGGAACATGCTCGGCGGGCTCATTACACCCGCCGCTAGTGTATTGAGTGATGGCTTAGCGGGGCGGCTCTTCGCTGGCGCCGACTTCGCTTTCGTCTTCCGCCGGCAAACCGCGCTCCGCCAATAGCAGGCGCCGCAAACTACGCAGATCGTTCAGGATGCGCCGGCTGCTGGTGATGTGAAGGTTGAGTTTGGCGAGGTTGTAGGAAACCAGGAGAAGAGCTTCTTTGCGGCGGTCCGCCCGGTCCTGTTCGGCCGCGGCGATTTCTTCCTCAACGTCGCGCCGGGCTTCATTTACCGCTTCGGCGAGCATGCGAACGTACTCGTGCGATCCCTCGATGCTGTCAAACGGCGTTTCGGCTTTCTGGCTCACGATCTGCCTTTCCGACCGCCTGCCCATGCTGGTGGCCCTGCTAATATTGAGTGTTATCTATTGTTGCACAAATGCAACCTGGCGGAAATAGCTAATCCGGACCAGCCATTCCGCCGGCCGCGCCGGAAAATGTGATGGAACATACAATAAAGGTGGTCCTGGTGGACGACGAGGAGCTCGCTCGGGCGTATCTGGGCGAATTGCTGGCACCGCACCCTGATATTGTGGTCACCGCCGAATGCGCCAACGGGTTCGAAGCGGTGAAAGCCATCGCCGATACCAGCCCCGACCTGCTATTCCTGGACGTCCAGATGCCCAAGCTGGATGGCTTCGAAGTGCTGGAGTTGATCGAACCCTCGCAGGCGCCGGTGGTCGTCTTTGTCACCGCATACGATCAGTACGCCATGCGCGCCTTCGACGCTCACGCCGTGGACTACCTGCTGAAGCCTTTCAGCCCGCAACGCTTCGAGCGCGCGCTGGAGCGGGCCCGCGCCCGGCTGGGAGAACGCCGCACCCTGCCCGAAATCGCGCCCGAGGCCAGGCCCGCCGGCGTCTATGCGCAGCGCATCGTCGTCAAGGACGGCACGCGCGTGCATATCATTCCCGTCGCCAGGCTGGAGTACGTGGCCGCGCAGGACGACTACGTGGCGCTGCACAGCGAGGGCAAGAGCTATCTGAAGCAGCAGCCCATCGCCGCCGTGGAAGCCCTCCTCGACCCGGCCTGCTTTGTGCGCATCCACCGTTCGGCCATCGTCAACCTGGAGCGCGTGGCGCGCATTGAGCCCTACGGGAAGGAAAGCCGCATCGCCATTCTGACCGATGGTACGCGCCTCCCGGTGAGCCGTTCCGGCTACGCGAGGCTGCTGGAGGCGATGGAGGATTCGCAGGGGAATCGCAACTCCACGCGATAGACCCCGTCGCGCCCGCCGGCTTCCAGGCTGGCGGCGTCGCCAAAGCGCAGTCCCAGGCGGCGGCGCACCTGCGGCAGCCCCATACCCAGCTGGTTGGGCGGCGGCGCGTCCGGGTCGAACCCATTCTCCACCGCCACGCGCACGTCCCCGCCGAGGCGCTCCACCGACAGGCGGATGGCGCCGCCTTCCACCAAACCCGCGATTCCGTGCTTGACGGCGTTCTCCACCAGGGGTTGCAGCAGCAGCGCGGGAACGGCGCACTCCTGGCAGGATTCCTCAATGTCCTGGGTGAATGCCAGGCGCGCGCCGAAACGTACCTGCTCCACTTCCAGATAGCTGCGCGCCAGCGCCAGTTCGTCGCGCAGTGGAATGCTCTCGCGCTCTCCCAGGCCGAGGCTGCTGCGCAGGAAGTCCGCCAGGCGGAAGCACATCTCGCGCGCCTGGACGCCGTCGATGGTGGCCAGCGCGGCGATGGAGTGCAGGCTGTTGAAGAGGAAGTGCGGGTTGATCTGCATGCGCAAGGCGTGCAGTTCCGCATCGCGGGCCAGCGTGCGCGCCTCGGCGGTAGCCAGGGATGCCTCGCGCGCCTGCTCCGCGGCGAGAGAGGCGTAATGCAGTCCGGCGGAGAGCAGGTACAGGAGTATGCCTACGCCGAACAGCAGGTCGAGGTGGGTGGCGGGCTGACCCTCCAGCCGCGCCATCGCCCACGCGGCGCCGGTGAAAGTGGCGCTGGCCGCCGCGGCCGCCGCCGCCCAGGTCGCCACAAGCATGGCGGCGTCGGCCAGGCGCAGCGGCCGCACGCGGCACATGGGCCAGGGCGAAAGGCACGCAAACGCGAACAGGACGCAGGCGGGACCGAGGATCGCCGTATTCTGTAACCAGGATGCGCCGCCGGACGCCCACATCAGGTAGTCCAGCAGCGCCAGGATCGGCACCCAGCCGGCCAGGTACAGCAGCGTTCGTCCGCGCGATGCGAGCAAGGGGTGCATGGCGGCGTCAGTTCTTCACTTCCACGCCGCCAAAGACCGCCGACCCTTTGATGTACAGACGCTTGACCCCGACCATGTCCGCAGCGGGCTCCACGCTCTTATTTTCCACGCCGCCAAAGATCGCGACCACTTGGGATACGGCGTTCCAACTGGTCGGGATCTTGAGTTCCACCCCGCCGAACGTGCTGCTCACATCGATAACTGCCGAGTTCCCCCGCATGCCGGCGCGCCGCAGATCGATTTCCACGCCGCCGAACAGCGCGGTGACGTGGCCGCCCCGAAAGTCGTCTGTCGTCACCTTGCGAATCACGCCGCCGAAAATGGCGGTTTCGTTGAGCACGCCCTCTTGCGCCCCTGCCGGTATATTGGGGGCTCCTGCCGGCGGCGGCGCTAACCGGCTCCACAGCATCAGCAGACCGGCGCCGATCAGCACCAGCGGCCAGTAATTCTCCCACGAAAGGTTGAGGAAGCCCAGATTGTCGGCCAGAAACAGGCCGCCCACCCCTACCAGGATGCCGCCCACGACGCGGCCGTTGGGGGTTGCGGAATCCACCATCTTGACGAGTCCGACCGCGATCAGGATCCCCGGCCAGAAACGCCAGATGTCATGAACGAATAATATGTTCAGGTTGTTGAGCAGGAACAACACCCCGATGCCGATTACGATCAGCGCCGGAGCGATGCCCGGAGTGAGACCTCTGCCTCGCCAGTCTTCATGCGGTTGCATGAGTTCAGCCTACGGCCGAGGAGTGCGAAAGTCTCCGGGAAATCGGCCAACGCCGGAACCTTACCGGCGAGCGCGGCGTGTTGGCCGGTTGGTGATCGCGGAAACTTACCTGGCGCCAGCCCGCGTCTCTCCGCTTCCTCCGCCTTCGCAGGTGTTGACTTTCCTCCGTCCTCCTCTGCGGTCTTCTCTCCGCGTCTCCGCGACTCCGCGTCAAACTCACGGCCTGTTTGGCTCCGGCCTCGCCGGTGGTCAGGGACCGATCCGCCGGCCCAGAAAAAGAGTGTGCCATCTCCCCGAACTCACGTGGGACCGGCAGCGCCGCACCTCCACGCGGAAGCCGGCTTGGGTCATCCGCCTTTCGAATGCCGGGTCCGGCGCCACAGACCAAAAGGCCGCGCACCCCATGGGCCGCAACGCGGCGCGGGCATGGCACAAGCCCGTGGAATCGTAGAGCCGCCCGTTGCCCGGGGTGCTCAGCGCCGCCGGACCGTTATCCACGTCGAGGATGATGCTGTCGAAGCTTTCACGCGCTTCGCGGATGACTTCGGCGACGTCCAGTTGCCGGACGGTCACGCGGGGATCCGCCAGGCAATCCGCCGCCAGGGGAAACGCCGGGTTCCGGTTCCAGGCGATCACTGCGCCCAGAATCTCGGCCATCACCACCGTCGCGTCACCCCCCAGCGCTGCCAGCGCCGCTCTCAGGGTGAATCCGAAGCCCAGCCCGCCGATCAGCACGCGCGCGTGCCGGACGCCTCGCAGGTGCGCGCAAGCCATTTCCGCCAGTTTCTCCTCGGATGCGTGCTGGCGGGTGGACATTAGCGGGATGCCATCGGCGCGTATCGCGTAGCTCCCGTCGTGCTCATGAAGCGAGATCGTCATGCCGCCCGGTGTCAACGCCTGGTCGACCGTCGTCCATTTTTTCACGGGCGCCTCATCCAAGCCGAAACCAAACCATAGCGCCGGCCCGGACGTCCATAGGGACAAGCGTGAACAAGGCCGGCAGCGGCCTCCCAAGGGGCATTTCCGATATGATAGCACCAGGTTTGCACATGACACTCTGGATACGGCGCGGTGTGGTAACTCTGGTTCTGCTGGCCGGCGCCAGTGTTTCCGCGCTGGACCAGCAGGGCGGTGGACGCGGCGGCGGCCGGGGCGGCGTCGAGGAGGAAGACGTCATCCTGCCCAACGGCAAATCGCAGAAAGACGAAATCCTCAAGGCCGAGTTTCAGCAGAACCTCAAGGATGCCGCCGAACTGGCGGACCTGGCCGAACAACTGAAAATCGAACTGGAAAAGAACGATCGCTACATTCTCTCCATGGCGACGCTCAAGAAAACGGATGACATCGAAAAACTGGCCAGGCGAATTCGCTCGCGCCTGCGTCACAATTAGCCTATTCCTCTGCTGGCCCCTGGCGGCGCAGACCCAGACGAAGATGCCGGCCGTGGCGCTGCTCGACTCCGACGACTGGCAGAACTGGACGCGCGAACCCGGCTGGCAGGTGATCGGCCCGGGGGGCTCTCCGGGCGCGGATATCGATTCGCGCGTGCGGGCATTGGCTGCCGCGGTGGAGAATGCCATCCGCGGCGGCACCGTGGACCCGGCACGCGTCTACATCGCCGGCCGCGGCAACACGGTCGCGGCGGTATTCTACGCCATCTCGCGGGTGCCGGATTTGTGGGCGGCGGGCGCCGTGCTCGGCGGTTCGCCCAAGGCGGCGATCGATACCAACCATATCTTCGCGGCGAACTTCACCCTCGTCCCCGTGTTGTGGATCTCGGGCCCCGACAGCAAGCCGATGGCGGAGAAACTGGCCGCCGCCGGACTCAACCTGGAGTGGCAGCCGGGGTCGGATGGCGCCAACGAGCTGACGCTTCTCCACTGGCTGGGGCAACACAAACGCGACGCGAACCCCCTCTCCATCGATTGCGAGACCAGTTCGCCGGCGTTTTCGCGCTGCTATTGGATCCAGCCCACAAAGTTCGACGCCAATGAACGCAATGACGTGCTGCCACCCACGCGCATTCCCGGCGCCGGCGGCGCCGCGCTCGATCTGGGCGCCTTCACCTTCCAGGCGGACGACCCCGGACCCGGCGTGCCGGTGACCCTGCCGGAAAAATACAGCGGGCCGCTCAAACGCGGCGACCGGCTGGTCGCGCTGGATGGCAGGCCGCTCGCCAACCCGCGCCAGTATCTGGAGATGATGGAAAAGGTCACCGAGGAGAGCCCTGCCGTGGTCACCGTGCAGCGCGGCAAGGAGCGCATCCGCGTGGAGACCCGGATCACGCTGCCGCGGCGCGATACCGGCGTGTCGGCTCGCGTGCATGCGCAGTATCTTCCAGCGGAGAAGGAGATCCAGATTATCAGCCGCACCATCACGGAGATGCGCGTGACGGTGGCGCCGGAGTGGGTGCCGG
>PLDO01000190.1 GCA_003136215.1 Bryobacterales bacterium | reverse complement strand
TGCCGCAACCGGCACTGTCCCAAGTGCCAGGCGTCGGCCTGCGCGCGGTGGATGGAAGACCGCGCCGCCGAACTGCTCCCCGTCGAATACTTCCACGTCGTTTTCACCCTGCCCGACGCCTTCAACGCCCTGGCCCTGGGCAACAAGCGGATCGTCTATGGCGTGCTGTTCGACGCCGTGTCCCAAACCCTCAATGAGGTGGCCGCCAATCCCAGACATCTGGGCGCCAAAATCGGATTCATCGGCATCCTGCACACCTGGGGTCAGAACCTGTGCCTGCATCCCCATGTCCACTGCGTCGTTCCCGGCGGCGGACTGTCTCCCGACGGCTCGCAGTGGATCGCCTGCAAGAGCGGATTTTTCCTGCCGGTCCGCGTGCTCTCCAAAGTCTTCGGCGGCAAGTTCATCGACCTGCTCAAACGCGCAAGGGCCGACGGCAAGCTTTTGGGCGTGGAGGACGACGGCGCTTTCACCCGCCTGCTCAACGCTTCGGTCAAACACGACTGGGTCGTCTACGCCAAGCCTCCCTTCGGCGGACCGGGACAGGTTCTCAAGTACCTGGCCCGTTACACGCATCGCATCGCCATCTCCAACCGCCGCCTCGTGTCGATCGACGATGAGAACGTCACGTTTAACTGGAAGGACTACGCCCACGACAATCGCCCGCGCACGATGACGCTGGACGGCGGCGAGTTCCTGCGGCGATTCCTTCTGCACGCCGTCCCCAGCGGCTTCATGCGCATCCGCCACTTCGGACTGCTGGCCAACCGCGTGCGGGCGGAGAACCTGGCGACCTGCCGGCGCCTGCTATCGCCGCCGCCGTCTCCCGCCGACGTCCTGCCCACGCTGCTGGTTGCCCTGTCGCTCGCCGCCGCGCCCCTCGCCGGCGTAAAGGACCATGCCTGTTGTCCGGCCTGCGGCCGCGGGCGGCTGATCTCCGGACCCCATCTGTCGCCGTTGGAACTGAGCCGCGTGACGATCCGCCTGGATTCTTCCTGATGCACAACGGTCGTCGATCCATCCCCGCCCCTCTCACGCTTGCCGGATCGCGGCGGCCCCAATCTTTCCGCGCGCCGCGCACGCCCGTTGCGGCTCAATGCCCCTCGTTCACACAACCAACACGCCTACGCCGACGACGGCACAGCCTTGGCGACTCAATTACAGCTCGCATTGCTCCATCAATCTTGCGGTTCTCATTGACCAACGGCATCGTCGGCGGCAAACAATCCCCATAGCCACGATCGGTTCAGTTCAATGGGACTTTATGCGGAGTGCGACCAGGCCGCCTCCCAGAACCGCGCTTCTCGCCCGCGCACTCCACATAAAGTCCTCTGCATTTCCTGACGCGCGGTGACGTACTTCAGTAGATCGTCGGCCGCCTGGCGTTTGTTCCCACGTAGCGGCGCACGCCAGTCCAGCAGTTGCTGCAGGAACGGATCATATCCCTCGTGACGCAACGTGTGCAGCACTGTCCCCAGCCACTCCTTGGCCGCGGGGGTTTCCGCTCCCAGCGTCCTGGACGCCGCTTCGCCAACATGCTCGCTGAGATGATAAAAATCGAGCAGGATCGTCTCCACCGGCAACTCGTCGAGGTTGTTGCGCAGGCATACCGCCCCGTCAATGATCCCCAGCCGCTCATCGGCCGCTCGCAGATGCACCCGCGCCGCTTCGCGTTTGAGCAGACGCTTGAGCCCCTTGACCTTTTTACTGGTCACTCCCACCAGGCGATGTTTGTGGTTTTGATCGTAGAAACACGTCAAATAGATCTGCTTGTAGCTTTGATCCGACCCCTTTTTCACCGCCTTCAGCGGCTCGAGCTTCTTTCGCTCCTGCGGCGACATCTTCCGCCGTTTCTCTAATACCGTCGAACGCCGCTTGTCCTTCTCCCGCTGGGTCGTCGTCGGCACGAGCACTCCGTCGGCGCTGGCGTATATCCGTGTGACTTGCTTCCCGTCGGGCGCCTGCGTCTTGCACTGAGATGCCGACCAATCCAGTTCCAACTGCTCGTCGGCGGACGCCTTGAGAACCGCCTTGCCTTCGCTTTCCACCAGGAGGCGGAACTGTTCCTCGCCCACTGTGATTTGCGCCGCGTGCTTGAGGTTTTCACGACCCCGGTCAAAACTGCGGGCGTTGGTCCCTTCCCGGCAGCACAACTGCCGCACACCCACGCTGACCGCGGCTTCGGTTGCGTCGACCAGCGGATCGCTGGGGCACTCACTTCCCTGGTCCTTGTCCCCAAACCGCCGCCGCGACAGTTCAATGCGTCCATTCACGCTTACCGCGCTGCGGGAGGCGATCCCCTTGTTTGCCTTGGGCTTGCCCGACGCGTCATCTGGAGGGGGAAAAACTCGACTCCGTGGAGTCGATCCGCATCTGCACCGCCGCCTCGAATGCCTTGCGTCTGAACTCGGCCATCAGGTCCCTAACCTGCATCTCACTGCCGCTGATCACATTGCCCGTGGGAGCGGCATTGACCGCGTCGGCGACCTCTTCCAAGATTCGCCGACATTCCGTTTGCATCCGCGACACATACTCTTGCTTGTCCATCGCCAAAAGCCGATCCATGGCTATCTCCTAAAAAACCGGCATCCATGCCGGGAGAACCTCAATTATATCATTTTACCGACTCTCCCCGAAATCCGGGCACGCCCGGCTCAGAGGCTGTGCAGGATTTAATTCGCAGTTTTTGTAGGGTGGGTGTACTCGCCCACCTTTTGCGGTCGCAGTACGAAGCGACAGCGGTGGGCGAGTACACCCATCCCTACT
>PLDO01000072.1 GCA_003136215.1 Bryobacterales bacterium | reverse complement strand
TGTTCTATTCGCTCGACCCAAGCCGGCGGCGGCTCTCCGGCGCGGTTGGGCGGCTGCTCATTCCGAAGCTAATGAAGCGCTACCAGACGGAAGACGAACGGGAATTGGAGGCAGAGGAAACGGGCGCGCTCTTCCGGGCGGCGGGTTGGGAGACGCGTGTGGGGATGTACGACTTCGGATCGTCGCCGCTGGCCGGGCTATTTCCGGGTTGGGGCGCGGGTTACCGGATGGCGCGCAGGTTGGACGACTGGCTGCTACGCGTGCCGGCGCTGGCGCGGCGCGGCAGCAACTTTGAAGTGATTGCGCGGGCGTAGACCTCCGAGTTTGGCCATTTCCAGGCTACTGCGAAGCATGGGTGCAGGCTGCTGCGCAGCATAGGTGGGGCATGCTTCAGCTTGCCAGGCGAGCGAAGCTCGCCCCCGAGTTGCACTCGGATGGACAAGGCGGAGCCTTATCCCACCAGTCCCGTTTCAGCAGCCGCTCGGTGAGCGATATGTGGTTGGGGGCAAACTGTTCGGCGGCGCCGCGCAGGTAGGGCCGGAATTCTCGCGACCAGTAGGCGAAAAAGCCGGCATGGGCGATTTCCCCGAGCGCGGCGGTGTAGTGGTCCAACACGGTATCGCCCAGCACTCGACCCGTACGGCGCACGGCGGAACGAGCGGCGCGCGAAAGCCAAAGGACGTTGGCGGGAACGTGTGCCACGGTGGAGACGGCTAACAGCGACGACACGCCAAAGGACATTGCCGGGCTGCACCGCGAATGGGGCCAGCTCAAGCGGGAGTTGGCCCCCATCCCGCCCCGGAAGGTTCCCACCCTGGAGCGCATCGAGCGCGGAGGCCTGTTCGGATCTGCGCTTCAAATCACAATCCGCTCCACCTCATCGAGCGTGATTTCATCACTGGTGCGGTCGTAGAGTTTCGTTGTGCGTGGCGACTCGTGGGCGGCGATGGCCTGCACGTTCTCGATGGTGCCGCCGTTCTCCAGATACGCGGTAATCCCGTTGCACGAAACGTGTGACAGCAGGTGGAGTAGGTGAGACCGGCGCCAGGCGGCTCGGTGCTTGATCGTGCGAAGCACGTCCGTGTGAGGGGATTGACTGTCAGCTTGCGGTGTTTGTCCACGCTCCGGAATAGGGGACCCTTCTTCTCGTCGCGTATGGCGACGCGGTCGAATTGCACAGACTTCCCGTTCTCCGTGCGAGTTTCGGCGTGGACTTCGTCCCAATCGTCGGATACGTGCCGGTGGAGAAATGGGCCAGCGGTATCGCCGGCGCATTCAAGGGCCGCGAAAAACTGTAGGAAATGCGGAAGTGTCCAGGAGCACGGTCGAGGATCGGGCGGGGAGCCCTGCTCTCGGACAGCTCTCGGGCGGTGGATGCGCACCGACAGAAAATGAGCGATAATGATGGGCTTAGCGCCGCTTGGAAGGATTGATTAGTTATGCCAGATTGGGTCGGAATTGTTAGTTTCGTAATAGGACTTGTGGCCGCCGCCGTGGGTCTTGTCGCCTTCATAGTCCAGCTTCGCCATACAAAGAGACAAAATGCGAAAATGGAGATTCTCGCAAGCGAGATGTCCACGCACTACATCGGTACCTTCCCTAAACATTTGATGGATATCATTGACCTCGCCGATCGCGCAAATAGGAAACTATGTATTATGGCTGATTGCGTCGATTACGGAAGCTTTTCCGCCCCCGATATTCACCAGCGATCCCTTGATGCCATCGTTAAGTGCATCCGGGAACCACAGCGGAAGGTGCAGGTTCAAATCCTTCTGCACGGTCAACCTACGCCCATTAGCCGGAGCAGTCAGTTTTACGGAAAAACCTTTGAGGCGTTGCGGGAGGACGGACATTTTGACGAATGTCTCAAGTCCTACCTTAAATCTCACCATCAAACCGCGATGCCGACCAACGATGCGGAGTTTCGCCAGATGTTGTCGCAAGCCCACCAGAGATTTGAATATGAACTACTTGACGCTGGTGTAGAGATTAATAGGTTGACCGCCGTAGAAGAAGGAGGACAGGGTGGTTCTGCAGGACAACCCTTGGAAAAGCCAGGTCTCTTCTTTTGGCTCGAAGACGATGAGGCGGCGGTTTTCCTGTTCGCCCTCACCACAGATAAGACCCGCGGGCTAGCATTTCGAACGAGAGACGCCGCACTTCTTAAGATCTTCGGTTCGACTTTCGAGGAATATTGGAACGCGAGCCGCTCGATCCGAAAGGGAACTCTTACGGCCGCGTGAACCCTCGCGAGGGGGTCGATTCGCCACCAAAGACGGCGAGATCATCGCCGTCTTTGGTGTTTATTCGCCGCGGTACAGTACCGCCGCCGCTGATATCAACCCAGCAGAACCAAGCACCATGCCGGACTCTACCGAAAATGTTGCTAGAGTGGCCGCTCCTATCTGCGATAGGCCGTATCCCGCGGCAACCAACAGTACGCTGACAATCAGGGCGAAGAGGATGATTTTCTCTTTGATGGGCATCGCGCTGAGTGCTGCCAGACTTTTGTGCCAATTCATGCTTTTGTTCCTTTCTGCTAGATGACCCCGCTTAGTGAGCCACAGCCGTAAGGCACTAAAAACAAGTGCCTTACGGCTGTGGCCCATTCGTCGTCGGCGGGATGACTGAGTCCGGTTTTGACTGGCGAGATGATTACGGAGCTTGTGATTCGCTTCGATCAACTGCAACCGCGCACCCGGCACCGACGCCTCCTTCCAACCCGCTCAGGTCTTCACTCTTAAGACATCGGCTGGTAAGCACAATTCCTGTAGGGGATGTTCGGGACCGGTCTTTTCGGCGACGACGTTGCCTACATCCAAACCTACTCTCGCCCGTCGAAAACTGGGGGGGCCCAGTCTTAGCCAGTGGACGGAGATGGTGGCGGACGAAAACGGTGGCAGTTGAGCGGGTGGGAGTGACGGCGGCGGCGAATGAGGCTTTCAGCGATAAGAGCCAACCGGCGGAGCTCCTCTGAGAAGCGAGCGCCGCCCCACCTGCAGCCGACTATATAGCTTCCCTTACAAGCCATTCGGCACCCCGGCTTGAAGGATGGGATTAGAGATCTTACTTGATTACCAGCTGATCTGAGGGAAACACTCCGCTCTTGAGATACGGCATATTATTAAGGAGCGGCCGAACTCACACTCTACAGTATAGAGACAGCGTCAAATGAGCGCCGGGATTACGCGGCCTGCGTCGAAAAGTCCGGCAACAGCGTGCGCAGTTCGAGCCGCATACCGTCGAACAACCGAATCAGCCCGGAAACATCCACGTTGGACAATCCGCAGCGGAACAGCAGAATGTGGCAGCGGATATCGATCAGGCCGAAGGTAAAACTCAGCCGGCGCTGAAACAGGAGCGACCCCAGTTCCGGGCGGTCGTACGCCGAGTTCGTCAGGATCACGCGCAGCGCGGCGTCGACGCGATCGAAATCCGCCTCAAGCAGGCTGAGATACCCCCGAAAGGCTTGCACTCTCTGACGCCGCAGCCGGCCGGCCATTTCCGGCGTGAGACCTTCCTGCGAGCACAGAAACTGGAGATCGGCGTTGTCCAGCAGGCGCAGCATGGGGCGATAGCGGTCGGCGGATAGCTCATTCAGCCAATCCGTGGTAACCGGGAGCAGGTAGTGGTCGCGCCCGAGATAGCGGACGAGGACCAGTACGCCCAGACTCAAGAGCAGAATCGTTGCGGCGGCGACCGTGATTGGTAGCGTCATCTCCATCAGTGTCCGTCAAGTAGAGATTTCGCGAGATATTAACAAAGTACAGGGAAGGTACTGATTGTTGACTAAAGATAGCCAGGTGTCTCCCCCAGCGCCGAAGGGCCACCCTACTGCACCAGCATCACGGGCGCCTGCCAGAACGCCGCTTTCTGGCTGGTGGTATCCACTACGGTTACCTGACAGTTATATCTCCCCGGCTGCAGCTTATTCAGCGCCAGGCTGAATCCCAGGGGCACGGCCTTCGATTTCGGGTCGAGCCCCTCGGTCACCGGCAGAGGCGCCGTTTGAAACGCCTTGGTCTGCCCGCGATAGAAGGTCACAAAGGCCACCAGCGGCTGCATGGCCGTTACGCCCCGCTCATAGGCCTGCAAATATACGTACATGTCGCGGCTCCGGCTGAATACGCGCGTCACGCTGGGAATCAGCATCTGGCCGTTCTGGATGAGTGGGTTCACTGTCGGCGTCTTGTCCTTGCCCGCCGTGAACAGCGAGTCCCGCATATCCATCCGCTGCCCGCTCAACACCACGGAGCTGATGGGGACTCGTTTGAGTTCCTTGTTCAAATTCGGCACTACAAACTTATTCAGATAAGTCCCGATCCGACCGGTTTCGTCGTCGCGCGCCAGGAACTTCAAACTGTAAGTCCCCGGCAGCAGCGTGAACCCGGTGTTGTATTGAATCGGCTGCTTGGCAAGTTGGGCCGCTGTCTCTCCGTTCAGCTTAATATCCACCTTGTCCCGCACATTGGCCACCGTGACGTTGTATTCGTCCTTGACTTCACCAATGAAATCAATCAGTGTATGCTCGGCGCCGCCCTTGCGCGCCAGCGCCAGNNACCTCCATGGCGATGGTCAGCTCCGTGATCGGGTCGCCCAGCATCAACGCATCGATCAGTTGCCGCTCTTTGTCCACCGTGGTGAACTTCTTGAACTCCTTGCCGGCATAATATCCCTGCCGGTAGTCCAGCTTCAGGGAGCCGTCCGCGAGGGTGATCTTAATGCGGCGGAACCGCCCGTCCATCGCCGTGTTGGCCGAGTAATATCCGATGATGTAGTAACTCGTGATGGCGTTCTCGGCCTGCACCACGCCCTGCGACAGATCGTTATTATCCAGCAGCGCCTTGCCGCCGGTATCCGCCGCCAGCGCATAGAGTGTGTCCTGCGACTTCTGGAAGTTATTCGTATTGGCCATCGCCGACATGCCGGAATACATACCGACTCCGCCGGGCGATCCCCGCGTGGCATCCCCGAGCGGCGATTGCGCTACCAATCCCCGCGCGTCCACCGGGTAGAAGGACACGTTCGCCCGGATGGCCGCGTTGGTGGTCGCCTGGAACTGCGCCTGATTGTCGATCCCGTTCAGTTGCAGACCACTGGCGAAGTACACCAGCACCTTCTTCTCGTTAAGCTGCCCCAGCATCTTGACCGCGGTCTGCAAGGCTCCCAACTGCCGGTCCGTGGTGAACAGGTTGAACTCGCTATCGTCTTCGCCGAACGCCGCGCCGGTGTCCGCCGTGCTGTCGTCGTTGGTGGTCTCGTCCAGCCCGGTGTCGGCAATGAACAGCTTGTTGATCACCGTTTCCAGGTCGTCCTTCTTGTCCGTGAAGTCCTGCAAAACCTGTACCGCCGCCCCGTTGAACGCCAGGATGGCCATCAGGTCCGCCGGCTTCATCTGCGTCTGGATAAACTTCATCGCCGCCGTTTCGGCCCGGATCTGGTCCGGCACGGGCATGGCGCTGATGTCGAAGTACATCGCCATCAGGCGCCGGTCGCGATACCGTATGTCGCCGGGACGCTCCGGCGTGATCTGGTGCGCCGTCACTCCCGGAACGGCGATCGCGGGCGCGGCAGGCGACGCGGCGGGAGCGGCGGCGGGCGGCGGGGCGGGTTCCGCCGGCGGGGCCATCTCGTCCAGCTTCTGAAATTCGCAGAAGCTGATGGTCTGCGCCACGCCGTCTTCGGTAACCGTGAAGTCCTTGGCGGAGAGCCCCTCTACCGGTTTGCCGTTCTTGTCCCTCACCGTCACCGTCTCAATCACCAGTTGCGCGCTAGCCTGGAACTTGACCGTCCCGGCGGCGGTCTGCGGGTTCTGCGCGGGAGGTGGCTGTTGCGCCCCGGCCAGCAGCGCGAAAACGAGCGTGATAGAAATTGTTTTCATTAGAACCTCCACCGCAGGGTTGCCTGCAGGCTACGCATGGCGTTGGCCGTGGACGGCAGACCGAATTGCGAATTGGTCACCACCGTGTTCCAACTGGGATAGGTGACGTGATTCAGCACGTTCGTGGAATCGAATCGCAGATCCAGATTTTCCGCGAAGGTGCGTCCCAGCGAGGCGTTGAGCGTGAATTGCGAGGGGCCCAGAATCGAGTTCCTCCCCGCCGTGCCCCACTGTCCCGGCTGCGGCGCGGTGTAGGCCGCCGGATTGAGGTGGCGTCCCGGCGGAGCCGCCTGCACCGGCACGCCGGTGGTGTCCGGCCGTATTGTCCCGGTCACTCCGGTCCCCCTGACCGCCACGGCATAGACCGGTGTCGCCGGCAGCCCGCTGCCGGCGTTGAGCTGGCTGGTCAGCGTCCACCCTTTAAACGCCGTTCCCTTCCAACCGTGCAGCAGCGCCCCGCCATGCATCCCCACGCCCGACGAATACTGTGTCTGCAAGCTCAACAGGTGCCGCTGGTCGAAGTTCGAAGGGCCGCGTTCCGCGCTCAGGTCCAGCCAGTTCTGCGCGATCACGCTGCTTCCCTGCCCGCGGCCGCCCAGCGCCGCGTTGTCGTACGATCGCGAATAGGTGTACAGCGCCGTGGCCGTCAGGCCGTTGTGCACCCGCCGACGCAATTGCATCATCCCGCTCTCCCGCGTCGAATTGCCATTGGAGGTCATGTAGGCAAAACCTGAGGGGCACAAAGGGCACGGGTCCACCGCACCCGCCGGGTAGGTGTTGGGCAGGAAGACCTGCACGGCGCGCGTGCCCTTGATGCCGATGTAGGTCGCCGTAACCACCATGGCCGCCGGCAGGTCCATCTGCGCCGAAGCCTGCCAGTTCTGCGCATAGCCGATGCGGAAGTTCGGGTCGATGGCGAAGGTATTCGGCGTAATCCCCGGCGAGGTATTGAACCCATTGGCCAAGGTCAGGGGATTGAGTGGGCCGTTGGCCACGCTCAGGCTTTTGGAGAGCGGCGATTGCTGTGCCATCTGCGCAGCGATCGTATTGTAGACCGAGGTGTTGAAAGTCGCCCCGTAGCCCGCCCGAATCAACAGCGACGAGCCGAAAATCGGCCGCCAGGAGAGCCCCACCCGCGGTTGGATCCCGCGCTTGTCGGGGCGCACCAGCGAGGCCGGGTACTGCTGCCCGGTCAGCGACCCGGTGGGACTGGAACCCAGTACCGGCGCCTGCCTTTGGAACCCATTCGTGATGTCCAGATTCACCAGCCGTCCATACTCCTCCACAATCGGGCTGGCATACTCCCAGCGCGCGCCCGCGTTCAGCGTGAAGCCGGCGCTGACCCGCCAATCGTCGGTGAAATAGGCGTCGTACGAGGACGTGCGAAAGTATTTGTCGGCGTTGCCGAAGGCGATCGAGCTGGTGTCCGGAATCCCCAGCAGAAAACCGGCGAAATCGCTGCCCGCCGCAGCGCCGGTGAAACCGAAACTGCCGCGCGCGTCCTGCTGCCCCAGCAGACTAAGTTGAATCCGCCGTACGTCGCCGCCGATCGTGATGTTGTGCGGCCGCTTCAGCCACAGCACCGAATAGGAGAGCGCGCTGGTCTGGTTGCGCGTGAAGCTTTCCTGCCCGTCGGTCAATCCCGCATAACCGCTATTGAACGAGAGGCTGGGAGGCCCCCAGTTTTGCGGCTCCTGATTGTTGCCGCCGATTCCCGCCTCGCCCGATACATTGATCTTGTTGGCGAAGAACGGCGTGTTGCGTGCCGAGTAACGGCTGTACTGCGCCCCCAGCGTGCCGTACAGAGTCTTGTGGAAGGTGTGGCGCCAGCTCAGATTGAGGTTCATCCCCTGGGTCTGGTTGGCGTCCACGAACTGGAAGATGCTCGGAGTCTCCGCACTGGTGCGCTGGTAGCCGAAGCTGCCGTTCACCGAATTGCGCGGATCGATCATCTTGTTGATGCGCGTCTGAAACGCGTCCGAATCCGCCGAGCCTACCAGCGGGATCTGGTAGTTGTATTGCGCCGTCGGGGTAAAATTGGGCAGCGGATAGTACTTCAACAGGGCTGTGGCCTCCGGCGCGATCCGCTCCGCGGGGATCACGCCGCCGGGGAATGGCATGCCGGTGGACGGGTCGATTGCTGCCACGTCGCCAGAGCGTTCGGCGGCCGTCGGCATCAGGCCGGCCTGCGTGCTGGCGTTGCGGTTGCGCATCCCCTGGTAACCGACGAAGAAGTTTCCGTTGTTGGTGCGGAACAGGTGAGGAATGCTCAGCGGGCCGCCGAACGACCCCCCGAAGCGCACATGGGTGTAGGGCGACTGGGGCGTATCCTGACCGGTGAACGAGTAACTCCGCGCATTGAGCGCCGAACTGTCGATGATCGAGCTGACGTCGCCGCGGTACCCCGAGCCCGGTCCCTTGCGGAAATTGCCGATGGCGCGCCGTTCCACGCCGTTGCTCACGCTGCCGTTGACGAGTAAGGCGTCGCTGGCGCCCGGCGTGGCCTCGTCGATGCCCGCGGCTGCTGGTTCCTCGGCCGGGGGCGCGCCCGACGCATTCAAATCGGCGCGCTGAAAACCGGGCCGTGAATTGGCCGCCGACGCCGCGGCGGCCGCGATTGCCGCCTTGGAACCCTTCTTCGGCGCGGCTGCCTTCTCCACCAAGGTAGGTGGCGGGCTGGTTAGGGCGCCCGCAGTCTGCGGCGGCGCTGCCGGCGTACCTGCCGTAGGCGGATTAGCCGAAGGCGACGGCGGCGGCGCGGCTGCCTTGATCTCATCGAACGGCAGCAGCTTCAGTTCCCACTCCGGGCTCGGCGCGTTCGGTGCGATGGCCACTTCCTTGGTCAGTGTGGCGAAGCAGAGCATCTCCACCTGTACGTTCCACACGCCGTCAGCCAGGTCGGCGAAGGTATACAGACCCTGCGGATCGGTGATGGCGACCAACTTTTTGTCGCCCATGGTGGCCGTGATGGTGGCGCCCGGGACCGGCAGTCCGGCGAATTTCACGATGCCATGATGTTCCGCAGCCGACAACAACCCACACGCCGCCCAGGCGATCGTCCAACAGACCAGGATTTTGAGGATATGATTCCGTGCCATTCAGTTCTCGGTAGAACGACGTTTCGCGGGACACACCATTAGCGATTGACCCGCAACCACAGCCGTTTTAGTCTATGACGAAGTTAGACGCCATTCGGTTCGGGGAAGTTTGGACACTCGTTAGTTCTCAATGGGGACCTTCTCCACACCGTCGACTACCAGTATATCCACCGGGCTTTTGCGGGCTTCCAGCTTGAGTCCCAGCTTCTCCTGGAGCGCCTGGAAGAGGGATAGCCCGGTCGGGCCCGACGGGTCCCCGTGGGCGTCTCCGCTTGCCGCCTCCGCCATGCCCTTCATCTTGGCCATGATGCCCCCGCCTTCGCGCTCGTCGGGCACCCACTCCAGGTCGATGTTGAAGGTGCCCTTGATGGCGGTCTCATCCACCACCGGTCGATCCAGCATCCGGGACAGCATGCCGGCCAGGGCGTTGAGCGGCGCCGGACCGGTCATTCGCCGGCCCTTGAGACCGACCGTTATCCTCACTCCCTCATCGGGCTCGCCTTCCAGGGGTCTGACTTTGAGGCCGTCTTTCCCCACCACCATGGCATAGACCGGCATCACCTTCTGTTCGCGGTGGACGGCGAGCTTAAAGCGTTCCTCGAGCAGGGTCCGCATCATCAGGGCAAGTTGATGTTTGGACGTAGTCGGCGGCATCTTGGCCAGGATGTCGAAGCGTGCCGAATCGATCCAGTCCGGCCCCGAGACTTGAAACTCCTTCACCTCGTGAGCCTGGGCGATCAGGGATTTGAGGCTGACGTTTTTGTAGTCCACCATGCCCGGGTCGCCGCCCATATCCGCCAGCAACTTGCCCCCGACAGGCGGCGGCGCCGGCTT
>PLDO01000187.1 GCA_003136215.1 Bryobacterales bacterium | reverse complement strand
GCCTTGTCCATCCGAGCGTAGCTCGGAAACAGCCTTCCCCCCGATCCCGAGCGCCACGGCCTCGGCGCGCGTGCCGGCATTCAGCTTGGCGAGAATCTGCAGAGATTCCTCTCGCCTGTGCTCAAGAATCAGGGCGATTGCCTCATATTCGCCGGGGCGAAGTGTGGTGGAGTCGTCGGGCGTCGCCGGTTCGAGCGAGGGAGCGTCGCCATCCCCCCTCGGTCGAGTAGCCGCAGCGGCCACCCGTGAACTTGAGGCTACTTTGCGCTGGGGCTGTCGTCGGCGGCCAGATCTCCCAGCGCGTACTGAATTCCGGCCAG
This sequence comes from Bryobacterales bacterium, assembly GCA_003136215.1. Taxonomy (GTDB): domain Bacteria; phylum Acidobacteriota; class Terriglobia; order Bryobacterales; family Bryobacteraceae; genus Solibacter. The sequence continues at coordinate 16,504 of PLDO01000187.1, read as the reverse complement.
CATGTGGAGGACGAAGGGCCGTGAAAAGTATACCTTTTCGTCGTGGCCATGTGCTTCGTAGAACACGCGGCCATTGCCCACGCGCTGAATGTAGCTCAACGCATAATCGCCGTCGGTGCGGCGGGTTGCGGCCGGTTCCTTGGCCTTGTCTTCGGCGCTCATCTTGTCGTAGTTGACACTGGTCAGGACGTGAACGCGCTTGCGGCTGAACGAGTCCTGGGCGAACGTGTAGGTCTCATCCACGATCTCGTAGCCGCGCTGCGGGAACATCACATTCAGCGGACTCTTCGGGTCGTCAATCTTGACGGGGATGAGTGTCGGGTAAACCCAGTGGAACTTGAAGAAGCCACCGATCATCTCGTTGAACTCGGGCCACGTGCCGGTGACCTGAGGCGGAGCGGCACCGGCGGAGGTGGCCCGCCCGGTCGTATGGTAACAGTCAGTGGCAGCGTGGATGCCGGCCAGCCCTTTTCCGCTTTTCACAAAGTCCAGAAGTGCGCGCTTGCGCAGTTCCGTGACAGCTTTGCTGGGGTCTTCGAGAAACTCGCCGGTGGTACTGGACAGGAAAATGGCATCGTACTGCTTCAGGTTTTCGGGCGTGATGGCCGCCGCGTCGTAGGTGATGGTGGTCATCCAGGCTCCGGTCCTGTCGCCCAGGTATTCCACCATCTTGGCGGCCAGCGGGATCGAGGTGTGCACCCATCCGATCGCGCGGCCAAGCACCAGTACGCGGCGCAGGCTCTTGGGCGCCGCATAGGGTTTGTCGGGCAGCGCAGCCATCATAGCGGAGATGTCGGCGGGATTGGCGAACTGTCTCTGCGGACAGCCGCGAGTGAAGCCCCCGGTAAATCCTTCCGCGGGGCAGTTTTCGGGGTTGGCGCGAGCCGGCGTCTGTTGGCACAAGCCGGCTGGGCTCGACAATAGCGCGGCGGCTAACCCCGCGACGATTACGGAGGCCTTCGGATTCATGTCAGATTCTCTCCTTGGATTGCGACCTGAACGGAAAGCGTAATTATAACTACCACCACGACCAAATAGGAGGCTCGCGGGGAAGTTTCGGCCCCTCCGTGGTGACCGCCCGCAAACGGGCGATTCACCTCATGATGGGGGAACGCAGTATGATCCAGGTGTGAGCCATCGTCGGATACTGTTGACCCTTGCCTGCCTGCCGCTCTTTGGGCAGCAATTCACAATTTCGACTATCGCCGGTAGCGGCGTCGCGGGCGTTGCTCTCACTTATCCAACCAGTGTGGCCGTGGACCAGGCAGGCGACGTTTACGTGGCCGACTGGAGCGGCCTGATCCGCAAAGTCTGGGTAAGAAACGGCGGAACCACCACGGTCGCGGGTATCGGAACCCTGGGATACAGTGGCGATGGGGGCCAGGCAGTCAACGCGATGATTGGCAAGGCCATCAGTATCGCGCTCGATGCCGCCGGGAACCTCTACTTTGCCGACAGTGATAACCATCGTATTCGGCGAGTCGATGTGTTCACGGGAATCATCACTACGGTCGCCGGAACGGGTGCGGGGGCGGATAGCGGCGACGGGGGACCGGCCATCCATGCGGGGGTTTCGCGGCCCACTGGGATCGCGGTTGACGCTGCCGGCGATCTCTACTTCTCCAGTTCCTGGTCGCGTGTTCGAAAGCTCGCGCTCAACACGGGCACCATCGAGACCATTGCGGGTCAACCGATCAACGGCTTTAGCGGCGACAACGGGCCGGCCGCCGCCGCGCTTTTCTGGGATCCCATCCCCTCGGCGGTCAACCGTGGCGGCGACATCTACATTGCCGATTACGAAAACTCGCGCGTTCGTATCGTCACCAGAACAGGAACGGTGAATACCTTCGCCGGGTCCGGCGCCTGTCAGCCGGGAGCCGCTCCGCTTGGAATAACGGTGTGCCAAGGCGGCTTCGCCGGCGATGGCGGACCAGCCAGGAATGCCATGCTGAATTACGCCGCATCAGTGGCATTGGACGCCGCCGGTAACGTTTACATCGCGGATACCATCAATCACCGGATCCGGCTGGTTGATGCGCCAACGGGCATCATCTACACGATTGCCGGGAATGGAGTGAACGGCTTCAGCGGCGACGGCGGGCCGGCGCTCGCTGCGGAAATCAGCTTCCCCAGCGGTATTGCGGTAGACGGTTCGGGCAGAGTCTATTTCAGCGACGAGAACAACCATCGCGTTCGCATGCTGACTCCAGTAGCGTCGCCAATGAATCGGTTCAGGCTGAGTCCGCGAAGACGTTGACGGTCGACGCCTGCCGGAGACACGCCGCTCGCCTACCCTGTCAGATGCCGGCGTACCACGCGTATCCACCTTCCGGAGACGCTGAGCCCAGGCCCTTTCCGAACCCTTTCAGGCTATCGCTTATCGTCAGCCGCGTGATGTATTTGACGCTCTTATACCCGAGTTGCCGTGGAACGCGCAGTCGAAGAGGTCCGCCGAATGCGACGGGAAGCTCACCGCCGTTCATGCCGTGGGCGACGAAAGTTTGAGGGTGCAAGGCATCGGCCATGTCGATGCTTTCCCACCAGCCCGGTTCCATCGATCGGTACACAACGTAACGGGCTTGAGGGAGAGTGCCCACAACGTCCAGGATGTGTGAGAGAGGCACGCCCTTCCATTCGGCTATATAAGACCAGCCCTCTTCGCACGCCAGATGAGTGATCTGGCTGCGCCAGGGAAAGCTCCGGAGTTCGCTGAGTGAGAAAGATGCCGGGCGGGCGACCATTCCATCAACCGCCAGGCGCCAGCCGGCAAACCCTCCCTCCTGAAGGTGCTGGAAGGCGTCGCCCAACCGGCCGACTGCGTTGGCGAACGGATCTTTCGAAACCTGGCCGGGAGTGAACTCACGCGCCAGGGAGTGGCGGGTCAATAACCGCTGCGTGGCATAGGTCAGCGTTTCGCCCGGGCCGTAGAGCCCGCCGCCATCGGGCGGGACGAGTCCATAACGCTGCGCGACCCTCGCGGCCACGGCGAGCCCGCCGGCGCCCGCGGCTGCCAGGCCCGTGGTGATGAGTGTCCGTCGTGAGAGCTTGTTCATACCCGCTCCATATCTGTCGCGCTGCGACCGGTGATCATCGCCCGCATCCGGTTTCGGAATCCGGCAAGCCAAACCATCACTACATGAACCAGAAGGAAAAGCACAAGAAACACGGAGACGAAAAAGTGTATGGTGCGTGCGGATTGCTGGCCGCCCAAAACAGTGACCGCGGCCGGCATCGCGGACGCGATGGCGGGGGACATGGCCAGGCCGGTCCAGACTACCATCGGGAACAGAACGAAAATAACCAGCAGATAGGTGAGCCGCTGAAGCACGTTATACGACCGGGCTTCCTCCTCACTCGCCGGGCGGAAGCGCAAATGTCGGGCGACGACGGCCGAGAGCCCCCTCCGGGAGAAGTCGCCGCGAGCCGGAAGCAGATTCTGCCGGAAATGCCCTTGGAACAATCCGAAGAGTACGTAAAGTAAGCCGGTCAATACAGCCACCCAGGCCGATTGAAAATGGAGATAACGGCTCCAGCCGTTCTGGTCGGGAAGCACGTAGCCGTAGCCGGTGGGGACGGTGGATCTGGAAGCTGGAATCGGCAGTTTGAACAACGGAGCAGTTCGTACGTTACCGGTTTCACCCCAATAGAAGCGCGGGTGAGAGATGAGAATCTCTACTCCGCTGACGAGCAGGGCCAGGAAGGCCAGAGTGGTGATCCAGTGGGTGACGCGAACCACCGCGGAGTGCCGGGGACGAACTGACGTGGCTGACAGGCCCGCATCGGAAATCGGGCCCCAAACCGAATCGGCCATTTGCGAAATTGTACCACCGCCCGGGGTGACCGGCCCGCGTTGAAAACTGTGCGTAAATAAAGAATCGTGCAGCATCGTACCGGCGCACCGCCATTTCCGAGGCACTTTGACGGGAAGCGCTTTTTTAATCCCCACGCCTCTTCAGCGCGCGGCTTTCTCGATGTCTTGCGATGGAAGCTGACCAGCCGCCCGGAGCCGTCCGCCCGCTTCGTCGCTGACGTCGAGCCATCGAAACCGCCGGCTTGCGCGGAAGAAGACCAACTGCGAGTCACGCTGATCAACCATTCCACGGTGCTGCTCCAGCAACCCGGCTCCCACATCTTGACCGATCCGATCTGGTCGGAGCGGGCGAGTCCCCTCGCTGCAATCGGTCCGCGCCGGCACCGGGAGCCTGGCGTACGGTGGGACGATCTTCCCCGGATTGACACGGTGTTGCTGAGCCACAATCATTACGACCATCTGGACCTTGCCACCTTGCGCCGGCTGGCGGATCGCGGACAGTCCCAGTTCATCGTTCCGGCCGGAGTAGGCCGGTTGCTCCGCTCCCGAAACATCGGCCCCGTGCAGGAACTGGATTGGGGCGAATCGGTGACACTCGGCCAAACCATCATCCATGCGGTGCCGGCATTGCATTTTTCCGCGCGGGGAGTCTTCGACCGCAATCTGACGCTGTGGTGCGGATATGTGCTCGAGGCGGCGGAATCCATCGTCTACTTTGCCGGCGACACGGCCTTCGGGAATCATTTCGCCCGCATTCGCGAGCGATTTGGAGCACCGCGCCTGGCGCTGCTGCCCATCGGCGCATACCAGCCGCGCTGGTTCATGTCGTCTGTGCACATGGCTCCCGATGAAGCTGTCAGGGCCCATGAGATCCTCGCCGCCCGGACCAGCATCGCGATCCACCATGGCACGTTCCAACTGGCGGATGAGAGCATCGACGCGCCCAGGCGGAGCCTCCTCGCGTGTGCCCGTGACGATTCGTTCCTCGTGCTGGACAACGGCCAATCGGTGATTCTCCATAAGTGACATCGGAACACGCGATCGTCAGCTCCTGCACGCCCTTCGTCGAATGGGCCGCCGATCGTGTGCCTGCAAGACGCATGGGTGTCTTTGGCGTTGGCCTGATTCTGACCGGCTTCACTCTTCAATCCGTTCAGTATTGGCTGGCCCTGCTCGATGTGAGCGTTCGCTAGTTGCGTTGTGGGGCAGTCTGGAGATTGGCCATTCGCGCCGCGAATCTGGCGCGGNNCGGGGTACCCTCTGGGTCGCGCGCAGGATGTCATCCTGCCCCACAGCGCGGGATAGCGGCGCTCTTGCTGCTTTCACACGCGGAGTTCGTACCCCAGATCGCGCATGCGCTCGATGATATTCGCGCGGATGGCGGCGATCTCGTCGGAGGAAAGAGTGCGCTCCGGCGAGCCGACCGTCAGGCGGAAACTGTGCTCCAGACGTTTTCCCCACATCGTTGTTATTCGGGAAACCACGGCTGGCGTGGGAGTCATCGCTGTGGCCCACGGACATCGCCGCCCAGCCTATTGGCGGGATCGCGTTGAATGATGCAAGCGCGTTTATGGGGAGTGATCTGGTTTACCGCTTTCCTACTTGTTTGCCACGGAGAGCGACACACGAGGCCACCTCGACGCGCGCGCTCTTGCCCGCCGAGTTTTGACGGAACAGGGCAGGTTGAAGTCAATAGGCACATTTTGAAGAGAAAATGTTTTATACAATGATGTTCGATGGGCTTAGAAAACCTCGAAGTGGATGACGACGGCCTCGTCTGCGCCGATGTGCATCACTGGGCGGAGGAAAAGTACCGTCTTCTGGCCCTGTATGACAAGCTGTTCTCCAGCGGCATGAAGAACAAGTGGGATCAGAGGGTTTACATCGATCTCTACGCGGGAGCCGGCTTCAGCCATATTCAGGGGACGAGCACGATTTTGAAAGGCTCGCCGATTATCGCCCTGACTGTAGACTGCCCGTTCGATAGATACATCTTCTGTGAGGAGAATGAAGAACTGCTGGCGGCGCTAAGGGTCCGGTCAGCCAGAATCGCGCCTCAGGCGAACGTGAGCTATATTCATGGGAATTGCGATGCGAAGATTGAGGAGGTTTGCGGGGCCGTCCCAAAAGGGTCGTCCGACAACCGCGTGTTGAGCCTTTGCATGGTCGACCCCTTCGATTTCGGCATTAAGTTCAGCACTTTGAAAAGGCTCTCGCAAGTCTATATCGATTTCGTCGTGCTGCTTGCAATCGGCATGGACGCAAATCGGAACTACGATCACTATGTCCAGGGAAATTCCCCCAAGATTGATGAGGCGCTCGGGAATACCGAATGGCGAGAACGCTGGAAGGCTGCAGGGGCACGGCGGAGCGACTTCAGGCAGTTTCTCGCTTTGGAGTTCTCGAGAAGCATGGAATCCCTCCGTTACCTTCCGACTCCTCTTGATCGCATGAAGTTGGTCAGATCGGATGAAAAGAACTTGCCACTCTATTACCTTGCGCTATTCTCCCGGAACGACACGGCTCATAAGTTTTGGGATCAAGTGCTGAAGTATGGCACCGACCAAAGTAGTTTTAATTTCGAGTGAGTGCCATGTCGCTGCTTTCGAAGATCGAATGGACGGACGCGACGTGGAACCCGGTTCGTGGCTGCACGAAAATCAGTCCGGGCTGCAAGCACTGCTACGCGGAACGCTTCGCTGAACGGTTCCGAGGGGTGAAGGGTCATCCCTTCGAGCAGGGGTTCGACCTGAGGCTTGTTCCCGAGAAACTAGCGGAGCCGCTGCGGTGGAGCGCGCCCCGGATGATTTTCGTGAATTCGATGAGCGACCTGTTCCACGAAGGGGTCCCGCTGTCGTACATTCTGCGAGTGGCTGCGACGATGCAACTGGCGCGCTGGCATACATATCAGGTGCTCACGAAGCGATCCGAACGTCTGCGGGATACGCTTTGCGGGCCGCTAAAGGACGCGGCGAGAGAAGCGCATATCTGGTGGGGTGTCTCTGTAGAGGACCGCAAGCACGGCGTTCCGAGAATCGCAGACTTGCAGGCGACGCAGGCAGCCGTTCGCTTCTTGTCGGTCGAGCCGCTCTTGGAGGACCTCGGGAGACTGCCTCTACAAGGTATCTCGTGGGTGATTGTGGGTGGAGAGAGCGGGCCGGGAGCGCGGCCGATGAAAGAGGGCTGGGTGCTTTCGATTCGCGAGCAATGCGAAGTGGCGAACATCCCGTTCTTCTTCAAACAATGGGGTGGTGTTCGGAAGAAGGTCGCTGGCAGAAGGCTGCTTGGCCGCACGCATGACGGATTTCCGTACCGGGTCCAGCATCCGACCTTACCGGCGCGATTGCGGCTGCAGCACGCGTCGGACATTGAAAGCGGTGCACTGGTCCAACTCTCTACGGCGTAGTTTGCATCCCACCTTAGACGCGTGAGCCCAGTAAAGCGCAACGCCTCCTGCGGCTCGTGCTATCGCCATACGGATCTGTTCTGTGTCGGCAGACGCGTCGTTGCCCGATTAGGACCGATAAGTCGGCTTGCAGCCGGCAAAGGACCGAATCGTCGCGGCAAGTTGACGCGTAGCGCCCGTTGCCGACATGCGGCACCTGCGGCCAGAGGCCCCGCGCTCTCACACGCGGAGTTCGTACCCCAGATCGCGCATGCGCTCGATGATATTCGCGCGGATGGCGGCGATCTCGTCGGAGGAAAGGGTGCGCTCCGGCGAGCCGACCGTCAGGCGGAAACTGACGCTCTTCGTGCCTTCGGCCAGCGGCGGACCCGCATACTGGCGCACGAATTCGATGGACTCCAGCAGCGGACCGGCGAAACCGGCGATGGCCGCTTCCAGTTTGCCCGCGAGCTCGCGTAGCGGAACCACCACCGAGAGGTCGAAGGCGCTCGACGGATAGCGGCGGATGGGCGTGTATTTCGTCCGGTCGGTGCTGAGCGACTCCACCAGGCGCAGATCGAGATCGAGGATGGCGGCGCGGCCGGTCTCGACGAATCGGGGGTGCAGTTCGAACAGGCGCCCCACCACCGCGCCTTTCCAGTGAATCCCGGCGGCGCGCGCGGGATGCTCGTAGCCGCGGGCTTCGGCCGGGACGGTTAGCGCCCCGGGCAACAGGCATTCGGCGACGCGCTTGAGCTCGAAAATGCCGCCATCCTGTCGGTCGTAAAGCGCGGCCACGAGGTGCGGAATCTCCTCCGGAAGACCTTGCTCCCGCCGGTGGATCTCCTGGCCGATCTCGAACAGCCGGAAGCTCTCGCGGTGCCGTGCGTTGTCGGTGATGTTCTTCCAGATGCCCGGCAATAGCGACGCGCGCATCAATTCCTGATTGCTGGCGATGGGGTTGGTGACGCGGATGAGGGCCGCGGGGTCGAACCCAAAGGCGCGCACCGATGCCTCGCTCAGGAAACTGTAATTGTAGACTTCGGTGAAGCCGTTATCGACGAAAAGATTGCGCACCTCGTGCTGGAAGCGGCGCGCCGGATTGCCGGGCGGCACGGCGGCGGGCACCAGCGGCGCGCGCGGCGTGATGGAATCGTACCCCACCATGCGACCCACTTCTTCGACCAGATCGTCCTTGGTGGCGATATCCTTCGTCGCGCGCCAACTCGGCACAGTCACCGAGAAGACGCCCGGCTCGGGTTCGGTGACGCCGAACGCCAGGCTCTCCAGAATGCGCCGCACCTCCGCGGGCTCCATCGCGCGCCCCAGCTTGCGCTCCAGCCACGCCAGCGGAAGCCCGATCGCGGGCGGCGCGGTCATCTCGCGCATCTGATCGGCCAGCCCGCCCACCAGCCGGATGCCGGGCGAAATCTCTTGCAGCAGTTCGATGGCGCGGGCCAGGCCGCGGACCGTGTTCACCGGATCCTGCGCCTTCTCGAAGCGCATGCTGGCATCGGTGCGCAGCTTGACGCCCGCGGAAGTCTTGCGGATCGACGACGCCTGGAAGTTGGCGCTTTCCAGCACCACTCGCGTGGTCGCCGCGCCGATCGCGCTGCCGCCGCCGCCGATCACGCCGGCGAGCGCGATGGCGCCGGCCGCATCCGCGATCACCAGGTTCGAAGGGTCAAGCGTGTAGCTTTCGTCATTGAGCGCGCGGAAGGCCTCGCCGGGTTTCGCCGGACGGATGAAGATGGTGTCGCCGTGCAGCAAGTCCGCGTCGAAGGCGTGCATGGGCTGCGCCAGCTCGGCCATCACGAAGTTGGTCATGTCGACGATGTTGTTGATGGGGTTGAGGCCGATCGCTGTCAGCCGGTATTGCAGCCACAACGGCGAAGGCTGCACGGTGACGTTCTCGAACACCAGCGCGCTGTATCGCGGGCAGAGAGCGAGATCCTCAATCTGTATTTTGATGGCCGCGGGACCTTGCGGCAGAAGATCCAGGTTGGCCGGGTCGTTGAGTTCCAACCCGAGGATGGCGGCCACCTCGCGCGCCATGCCGTGGTGGCCCCACAGGTCGGGACGGTGGGTGATGCTCTTGTTGTCGATCTCAATGGCGGCATCGGGCGCGCAGCCATCGAGCGAACCGAGTTCCACAATGCCGGCGTGATCGCGGTTGATGCCGAGCTCGGCGCCGCTGGCCAGCATGCCGTCGCTCTCCACGCCCTGCACCACCTTCACTTCCAGCGGGACGTAGGCGGTGAGCAGGCCCGGCCGGCAATTGGGCGCGCCGCAGACCACGGTCTTTCTGCCCAGCGGACCGGCATCGACCACCGCCTTCACGTTGTGGCTGCCGGGAATCGGCTCGACCGATTCGACGCGCGCGGCGCGCGCATCGGCCAGCAGCGCGCCGGTTTCCTCGATCCCCTCGCACTCGGCCGTCTTCATGGTGATCAGGCGTTCCAGTGGCCCGGCGGCCTGAGTCAGGCCGGGGACCATTTCGCGGATCCAGTTGTAAGAGAATTTCACGGTTAGAACTGCTCCAGTTAGAACTGCTCCAGGAAGCGGAGATCGCCGCCTTGCAGGTGGCGGATATCGTCGATGCCGTACCGCATCATGACGAGGCGCGTGAGGCCGAGCCCGAAAGCGAAACCGCCCCACTGCTCCGGATCGATGCCGCTGGTGCGCAGCACGTTGGGGTTGACCAGGCCGCAGGGCAGCAGTTCCACCCAGCCGCTGTGCTTGCACACGGGACAGCCGGGACCGCCGCAAATCAGGCACTGGATATCCAGTTCGAAACCAGGCTCGACGAAGGGAAAATAGCCGGGACGAAGGCGCACCGTGACGTCGCGCTGGAAGATGGCGGTGAGCAGCGTCTTCATGAAGTAGAGCAGGTGCGCCACGGAAACGTCGCGATCGATCATCATGCCTTCGAGCTGGTAAAACGTGTGCTCGTGGCTGGCATCCACGCTTTCGTTGCGGAACACGCGGCCCGGGGCGATCATGCGCAGCGGCGGGCCCAGGCGCTCCATGCCGCGCACCTGCACCGGCGAGGTGTGGGTGCGAAGAAGGTTGCCGCCGTCCAGCCAGAAGGTGTCCTGCATGTCGCGCGCCGGGTGGTCCGCCGGAATGTTCAGGGCGTCGAAATTGTAGTATTCGGTCTCCACTTCGGGGCCGTCCAGCACGGTGAAGCCCAGCGAGACGAAGAGGTCTTCGAGTTCCCTCTGGATGCGCGTGATGGGGTGCAGGTGTCCGCGGCGCGGACCGGGCGCGGGCAAAGTGAGATCCACCCACTCGGCATCGAGGCGCGCGCGCAGGGCGGCTTCATCGAACTCCCGCTTCCGGGCGTCAAGCGCGGCTTCTAGTTGTTGTTTGGCGGCGTTGAGCACTTGCCCGATGCGCTTGCGCTCTTCGGGCGAAAGTTTGCCCATGCCCTTGCTGATTTCGGCGAGCGCGCCTTTGCGGCCCACGGCGTCCACGCGGACCGCTTCGAGAGCCTCCGGCGACGCCGCGGCAGCGATGCGCGCAAGGGAACGCGACGCCAGTTCCTGGATGGATTCGTCAAGCATGTGATGGAAGTTTTATTGTAGCAATTGGCGGCGGATTGCCCGGCGCGGATGCGTGGATAATAGAGGCATGGCTCTCCAGTTCACCACTTCCCACCTGGAAGATTCCCTCGCGCTGTTTCGCTATTACAAGAAGCTGGGCGAGGATGCCATGGCGCAGGTGACCGATGAGGAACTCACCCGCACGCTGGACGGCGAGATGAATTCCATCGCGCTCATCGTCAAACACATGGCGGGCAACATGCGGTCGCGATGGACGGATTTTCTGGACACCGACGGCGAGAAGCCGGACCGCAAGCGGGACAGCGAGTTCGTCGAGCCCCCGGCCACGCGCGCCGAACTGATGCGGGTTTGGGAGGAAGGTTGGGATGCCGTGTGGCGCGCGCTCGGTCCGTTGAGCGAGATCGATCTGGGACGCACCGTGACCATCCGCGGCGAGAATCACTCGGTGATGCAGGCCATCAACCGGCAGGTGGCGCACTACCCTTACCACATCGGGCAGATCGTCATGCTGGCCAAGCATTTTCGCGGCGAGCAGTGGAGATCGCTGAGCGTGCCGAGGAACAAATCGGCGGAATTCAACCAGAAAGTCGCGTCCGGGGAAAAGAGCCAGCGGTAGCCTCATCCCCATGGAGGCCCCTCGCTCTGCCCGATGGCCGTATCTGGTTTTGTTCGTGGAGGTCCTGGCGTTCTGGCGCGGCGTGCTTTTCTCCGGCCGGTGGGCAATTCCATGGGACCTGCAGGGCTACCATCAACCCCTGGCCTGGTTCGTCGCCCGCTCGCTCGGTCGCGGGGAACTGCCGCTCTGGAACCCTTACATCTACTGCGGCATCCCCATCTACGCGAATCTGACGGCGCAGTTGTTTTACCCGCCCACAGTGGCAATTCTCCTCCTGAGTAACCTGGTGGCAGGCGACCGCCATCTGCTCTTTTTCCTGGAACTGCAAGTCGTGCTTCACGCGCTCTTGGGCGGATGCCTGGCTTTCCGGCTGCTTCGCCGTCTCGGAGTATCCGCTGCCGCGGCACTGATCGGCGGCACCGTCTATCAGTTGGGCGCCTACTTTGCGACCCAAGCCCAGCATCTGGGCGCCATCGATGCGGCGGCATGGCTGCCGCTGGCATGGCTCGCGGTGGTCGAACTGGCCGACGGCTTTCGCTGGCGCTGGATGGCGGCGCTCACTCTGGCGCTGGCTCTTTCCTTCCTCGCCGGATTCCCTGCCGCCACCATCGTGGTATACGGTTCCACGTTTTTGCTGGCGGCGCTGCTCGCCGCCTTCCGCCGCGCTTCCTGGCGAATCGCCGCGTGGTGCCTGCCGGCCTTTGTATGGTCGGCCGTTATCTCCGCCGTCCAGCTTATCCCCACCATGGAATTGAGCGCGCGGAGCGTGGCGGCGGTGCGTTTCGATTGGACGGAATCCGGCGGCGGCGGCATCCCGCTGGCGGCGTTGTCCTCGCTCTTTTATCCGAATCACCTCGGCATTCTGCACGCCCATGCGGGCACCTGGCATCTTCCCTGGGACGTGACGTTCATTTATCTCTACTGCGGCATCCCGGCGCTGGTCTTTTGCGCCGCTGCGCTGTGGCGGAGAAGACATACCATGACGCTCGTGTTCGGCGGCATGGCGCTGATTTCGGCGCTCTGGATGTTGGGCGATTCCACTCCCGTGTATCGCGGCATCTTCCGGATACTGCCGAAGTTTCTTCAGTCGGCTCTGTATGCCGAGTTTGCGATGTGCGCCTTCACGCTCGCCGTGGCTGTGCTCGCGGGATTGGGCGCGGACCTGTTGCTGAAGGCCCGGAGCGCGGCTTTGCAGACGGCGGTGGTAGCGCTGGTGGCGCTTGACCTGATTGCGTTCAGTTCCAGCCGCATGTTCAATATCATCGACCTCAAAGGCGATCCGGGCATCGGCTACGACAACTTCGAAGGCTACCCGGAGGTGCCGCGACGGCTCCGCCAACTGGTAAATCAATCGGTCCCGCCGTGGCGAATCGACACCATCAACGCCTCGATTAGTTGGGCCCACGGCGCCCCCCTGTTCGAGATACCGACGGCCAATGGGGACGATCCCTTTGCCCTGCTACGCTACATGCAGTTCCGGACCAGTTTCACCGGCGGTGAACGCTGGGGGCGTTACTACGAAGTGCGCGACCTGGATTCGCCGCTGCTCAAGTTTCTCAACGTGCGTTACGTCGTCTCCCGCGTGCCGCTTGCCCTGCCGGGGGCGTTGATCCAGCGGGAAGACCTGCCGGGAAACGTGGTGTACGAAAACCCCAATCCGCTGCCCCGCTTCTTTCTGGTCGACCGCGTCCAGCAAGCTTCCGATGAGGCCGCCGCGCTCGGCATGCTGCGTTCGCCGGGTTTCGATCCGCGCCACGAGGCGGTGGTGGAGGGCGGCCCGACGTTTCCGGGTCCGCTGTCGAGCGCCGGGCAAGTGAGGGTGGTGCGTTACTCGCCTCGCGAAGTCGTGCTCGAAATCAACACGCCGGGAGCGGCGTTTCTGACGACATCGGAAGCATTTTATCCGGGCTGGCGCGCCCGGATCGACGGACACGATCAGGAGTTATATCTGACCAACGTGGCGTTTCGAGGACTTCCTGTCCCGGCCGGCCATCATACGCTGACCATGCGATTCGACCCACCGATCCTCGGCTGGTCGGCGCTGATTTCTCTGCTGGGGCTGGCGTTACTGGCCGCCGCCGCACAGGCGAAAACGCCTGCGCCACCAAGATAGGTCGCGTGTTTGCGGTGGTGGGGCAGGCGGTTTCGCCTGCCTACAACCCGTACAGCCCCCGCGCATTCTCCCGCAGCACCATGCGCGCCAGTTCCACGGCGCGCGTGGGCGTGATCGCGCCGTCGCGCAGCATGGCGGTGAGAGCGCGACCCAGCGCTTCGCGTCCGTTATGCGCGGAGATCCAGCCGCTCTGTTCCCATCCCATCTCATCGGAGTAGGGGTAGGCATCGGTGGCGAACATGACTTTCTCGGGGACGTGCTCCAGCCACTCGCGGAGAATGCCGGAGAGCGTGGCGGGCGAAAGCAGCAGCGATTGCGCCGAGAAATCGAGATACGCGTTGGGCTTTTCGAGCAGCGGCGTAATCTCCCTGGTGAACGGCCAGCCGCCGTGCACCATGACGAATTTCGTCTTGCGCAGCGCCGGGTCGTTGAGGACCGGTTCGAGGTTCAAGGGATTGGCGCCGGCCACGTCGAAATACCCGCCCGCGCCGGCCATGGTGTGCAGGTGCACGGCCATGCCCAGGCGCCCGCATTCGGCGGCGATATACCGGAACAGGTAATCCTGCAGCACTTTGTAATCGGCGTCGTTGGGCGTGCGCATGCGGTAGACGCGATCGGCCTGCGCGGCATCGGCGGCATCGAAGGCCAGCGAGCGCAGGTAGGCAGCTTCGAACTTTTCGGCGACCGCCCCGCCCTGCTTGTGGCGTTCCAGGGTCGGCGTGACCACGCGTGCCAGGTAATCGGCGAGGTTGGCAGGCATGGCGCCGAGACCTGCCTCGGCGAGGTAGCGGGCGCGCAGTTTGTCTTCCAGAGGGAAGAAGGCCCCCCGGTCGGAATTTTTCGCGGCAAGCCGCGAGTTATCGAGCGGGAAGATCAGGGCGTCGGCATACGGCACCCAGCGAAAACGCGGCGGCCCTACCGACGTTCCCATAGCGACACGATTGGCCAGCATCGTCTCGACGCCCATCTGGTCGAGCACCCAGGCGGGGTAGCCGTCGCCGCGCTCCCGTTTGGCCGCGGCCTTGGATTCGGCGGTGAACGGCGTCTGGAAGGCGCCTGGCCGCAGGGCGACGGCGTCGGATTGCGGCTCCATGTGGTCCACCGGCAGGGCGTCGAACTCACGGTCGCCGGGCGCGGACAGCACGGGGTGCGCGTGATTATCGATGGCCTTGATGCCGGCGATGGCGGCGGCGAGTTGCGGGTCCACCGGAGGCGGCTGGCGGCTGCACGCGGCGAGCAGGATGGTGGCCGGGATGATAATCGTGGTGAGAATCGTGCGAAGCTGTTTCACGTGAAACAATTCTATGTCACGGGAACTGCACGCGCAGATCAAGGCGCAGAAGTTGACGTGGAGCCGCATCCCTATTTCAAAAACTGATGGGGCAAGCCATCGGCTTGCCCCGAAAGTGAGTGCAGGCGCTTAACCCCTCAGTTAACCCAGCAATTTCCAAACCTTCCAAAGGAGAAACAGCATCCCGGCCAAAAATCCCAGACCGGCTTGATACTCTTGATTGGTTAGATAAAGCGCGGCGCGAAAAGGATTCGCACTATTTTCGCGGACCGGGGGGAAGCGTGGAACCAGGGCCGGAACCCTTTCGGCGTACGCGGCGTACTCCGGGAAGATTTTGCGCAGGTGCTGTTCTTCGTTCTGGATCACCGGCAGATAGACCAGCAGGAAGACGGCGGTGAAAAGCGCCGCCAGGCCGATACTGCACGAGGCCACGGCCAGCCCGCCCGCCACCAGCAGAGTGCCGATGTAAAGCGGATTGCGCGTGTAGGCGTACGGTCCGCCGGTGGCGAGTTGCCGGTTCTTCGCCAGACATCCGGCCGCCCAGGCGCGCAGCGCCAGGCCGAGCAGCGAGAGCGGAACCCCGATGGCCATGGATAGCGGCGTGGGACGCGAAAACCAGGCGAAGACGACGACGATGAGGAATCCGCTGGGGACGCGAAGGCGCGCGACGGCGTCGGCATAGGGTTTGGGAAAGAGGTTCATTCGGCCACGCTTTCCGCCGGGCGGCGGTGCGCCCCGACGATGGCGCGCAGAGCTTCGAAAACTTCGTCGGGAGAGATGTTCCGCATGCTGGGGTCGGCGGCGGCGCCGCGCTTGTACGTGGTAGCGGCGGCGGGGATGCGCAGGACGCGGAGCGAATCGCCGTAGGGGCCGTTGCGCGCCGGATCGGTGGGCCCGAAGATGGCGACGCCGGGTCTGGAGAGCGCGGCCGCGAGGTGGAGCGGGCCGCTATCCACGCCGACGATGGCGGCGGCGCGGCGTGTGGCGTAAATCAGTCCGGGCAGGCTGGAGTAGTGCGGGATGGCGGCTTCGGCGGCGGCGAAATCCGCGCCCGGCGGGCCGTCGAGCACCAGCGGGATGCCGAGTTCGCGGCGCAGGCGGGCGGCCAGAGCGCGGTAGTGGTCCATCGGCCACTGCTTGGACACCCATCCGGCCAGGGGAGAGGCGAGCACGAAATCGCCCGACGGCAGACCGACCTCGGGCCGGCCGGGAGGCAGCGGGAAGACGCGCGGCGCGGTCCCGATTGCGCTGCCGCCGCAGGCCGCGGCCAACTCCAAGTTCCGGTCGACCACATGAGCGGAGCGGCTTAGTGTCTGGTGGGAGTAGAACAGGGCGGCGAGGCGTTCGCGGACCTGCGACCGGTGGAAGCCGAAGATCCGCGCGGGATTTGCGGCGGCGGCCGACATGGCGGATTTCAGCAGTCCCTGAAAATCCACCGCGAAATCGTAGTGCGCGGCGCGCAGTTCGCGGCGGGTTTCGGCCAGGCCGGCGAAGCTGTGGCGGCCCAGCAGCACCACCCGGTCCACGTATGGGTTGTCTTCCAGCAGCGGAGCCCAGCGCGGCTCCACCAGCCAGGTGAGGTGGGCTCCGGGATAGCTCTGCTTGAGCCAGGCCACGGCGGGCAAGGTGTGGATGATGTCGCCCATGGCGCCGAGTCGCACCACGAGGATGCGGGGCATGTTACCCATGGGCGGCAACCACTCCCGGCCCAAAGGGCACCCC
>PLDO01000090.1 GCA_003136215.1 Bryobacterales bacterium | reverse complement strand
CTGGTCAAGCCGTTCGCCTTCGTCGAACTCCTGGCGCGAGTCCGCGCCCTGCTGCGCCGCGGCCAGCCCACGCCCGAACGGCTCCAGGTGGCCGAGCTGACGCTCGACTGCATCCGCCGCAAGGTGGTGCGCGGCGCCGAAACCATCGACCTCGCCCCCAAGGAATTCGGCATCCTCGAGTACATGATGCGCAATAAAGGGCGCCCGCTCAGCCGCACCATGATCGTGGAGCACGTGTGGGATATGGACTACGACGGGCTGACCAACATCGTCGACGTCTATATCCGCCACCTGCGCAGCAAGATTGACGACCGCTACCCGCAGAAGCTCATCCAGACCGTGCGCGGTATCGGCTACATGATCGAGGCTCCCGAGAAGGCCGCCGAAAAGCCCGCCGGACCGGCCGCCGCCCCGCAGGTGTGATGTGAGCCGCAAGCGCGATTTCCGCCGTTTGTTCCGCGGCCTTCGCTTCCGCCTCACCATCAGCTACGCGGTGCTCTTCACGGTGCTCCTGACCGGCGTCGCCCTGACCTTTCGCGCGCGTCTCGCCAGCGCCCTGGACAACCAGATCCAGGAAGAACTCAACGGCGACTGGGCCGCCATGAAGGGCTACATGCGCATCGAGCCCGTGCTGGATTTTGGCAACCGGATCTGTTCGGCCTGGTATTACGACGGGGACGATCCCGATGAAACCACCATCGTGCTCGACACGCGAAAGATCTACCTGGTGGCGGACCAGTTCGGCAACCCCATTCCGGATTCTGTCACCCACGAGCCCTCGGTCTCCACCGCCTACGATGACATCGGTGTCGACAAGCCGGCCGACATACGCAAAAAGGTGCTGGAGGCGCTCGCTTCCCCCAAGCCCAAAATCTTCTGGGAAGACCGCAAGACCTCCAAAGGCGAGCCGGTGAAAGTTCGCAGCGGAATCGTCTTTTCCGAAGGGCACGGAGCGCCATACTATGTCGCCATCGGCGCCTCCTATGCGGATAACGTCAAGACGCTTCATGCCTATACCTGGATCTTTGCGGCCGTGATTCCGGGCGCGCTGCTGCTCGGTTCGCTGCTGGGATATTACATGGCGGGACGGGCGCTTACCCCGGTGCTGGCCGTGGCGCAGGCGGCGCAGCGCATCTCCGGGTCCAACCTCAGCATGCGCATTCCCACGCGCGATGCCGGCGACGAGCTGGATTACCTGATCCTCACCTTCAATCGTATGATCGAGCGTCTGGAAGCCAGCTTCCAGCAGATGCGCCAGTTCTCGGCCGACGTCTCCCACGAACTGCGCACGCCCATCACCGCCATCCGCGGCCAGCTTGAGGTCGCGCTCTTCACCGCCGTAACCACGGATCAGTACCGCGAGGCCATGTTCAACGCGCTCACCGATATCGACCGCCTCAGCCAGATCGTGCGGGCTCTGCTGTTGCTCTCCCAGGCCGAGAGCGGTCAGATCGTGCTTCAGAAATCGCGCCTCAACCTCTGCGAAGTGGTGGATGACCTGGTGGAGCAGTTCCAGATTCCCGCCGAAGCCGCCGGCGTGCGCCTCACCGCCGAACTGCCGTCCGAGTGCAGCGCCGAAGTGGATCGCGTGCAGATCGAACGTATGATCACCAACCTGCTCTCCAACGCGCTCAAGTTTACTCCCGAAGGCGGTGCGGTGACGATGTCCTTGCAGGTGCTCCCGCAGTTCATCGAACTGGTGGTGGAGGATAACGGGCGTGGCATCCCGACCGAGCACCTGCCGCATATCTTCGACCGCTTCTACCGCGTTCCCGGCCAGGGCACCGCGCCCACTCCCGAGCAGGGCCTCGGGCTGGGCCTTAGTTTCGTCGCCTGGATCGTGAAGGCCCACAACGGGAAGATCGAAGTGGAGAGCACGCCGGGGAAAGGAACCCGCTTCATCATCCGTCTGCCCAACGAAGGCGTCGGCAGCGACACCATGGAGTTGGCGCGCCAGCCCGCCGGGTACTAGAGTCAGACGCTGCGCGTCAGAGGTGTTCCGGGTTTCCTACCGGCAATGCAGGGTGAAGTTGATCTTCCGCGCGACCGGATTCGGAGATGCGATGTTGATCTCCACCCAGCCCCGATAGTTGGAAAACTGCGGCGTATTGGCTCCCAGGCGCCAGTTGTCGAAGACCGGCACGGACTGATTGGCCCGCGGCAGGTTCGTCGTGCGGGAACCGCCGGATTGCCCACCGTCGCTGCGCGTAAATGAGTACGTGATCGCAGTCGGCTCCGTGCCGATCACACCCCAGTCGAACTTGAGATTCACCGGGCAGGAACCGGTATATTGAAAACCCTGGGCAAGCTGGCCATTTGCCGTCAAGGCCATTCCACCGATGCGAACACCGGCTTGGGCAGTGCCGGCCATGGCAATTACGATGAACAATGCAAGAAGCGCCCCAAACCAACGCCTGGAACCCCGCAAGTTTATCAAGTTCATAGTGCCTCCATTCTGCTTCTTCAGCCTGCGGCTCACAACCGAGTCCTTGGGATCTGTGCCCGTTCGCGCATCAGAATGCCCATCATTTCACAGGGGACCTCCAGTCCCGCTGCGCGACGACTCCGTCCTACGCCGCCTTCGGCATGGCGACCGGTTTCGACTGCAAGCCCGCCTTGGCCAGCACGTAGTAAACCACGAACCCTACGAGGAAGCTGTACACGACGGCCGGCTGCACGTACGATTTCATTTCCGGCGAGAGCGGCGAAATGTCCGTCGGCAGAATGCCCACGATGAAGCCTAGCAGCCACGCTCCATACCCGGCCAGATTCACGCCTTCGCGCGGCCCGCTCCACTTCCTGCCGGCCAGTAGATAGTCCGCCACCATGGCCCCGATGATGGGTCCGAAGCTGGCGCCCACGATGGTGAAGAACCCGATCAGGTTGGCCGCCACGCCCGTGATCGCCAGCAGGACTCCCACCGCCCCGGCGGCCATCGTGCTGGACACGCGCGGTACGCTCGGAATCATGGTGTTGAAGCTGTTGCCGGCGATAAACGCGCAGAAGCACGCCGCCGGAATGGAAGCGATGGCGAACAGGAACAGCATGGCCGAAGCGATGGGTCCGCCGATGGCCTGCACCACTTCGCCGAAATCCCAACTCGTCGTCAGCCCGCTGCCGTGGGCTCCGGCCACTGCCAGGAGCGGCAGCCCGCCGGCCACCATCACCGCCAACGTTATGCCTACCAGTCCGCCCCAGCGCACGTCCTTCTCATTGCGCGCGTTCATGCCGAAATCCGCGCCCGCCGCGCCCGCCGTAGCGAAGAACCCGATCACGATGGCGATCATCATGGTGAATGCGCCGAAGGAATTCTCCTGCGCCGGCGCCACTTGATACCTCGCGATACCGCCCGAGGTCTGAAACAGCACCGCAATCAACATGAGCAGCGGAATGGCATTCAGGAACAGGGCGATCTTGGACACATACTGAACGCCCTTGGCTCCGGCAAACGCCATGCAGCCGCCCCACAGCACGCACACGATTCCGAAGGACAGGGTGCCCGGCTTGGATGCCATCCCCATTCCGCGCAGAATGTAATCGGCGGAGAAAAACGTGCCGACGGCGAACCAGCCGATCTGCAACACCCCCATCAACAGGCCCGGCATGATGTAGCCGCCGGCGGTGCCGAAGGTGGAGCTGCCTACCACGTACAGCGGAAATCCGGTCTTCATGCCGAGCATGGCCGGAACGCGATAGTAAAGGGCATAGCTGAGGATTCCGGCCACCGCCAGCGCGACCAGGCAAAGCGCCAGCCCGCCGTGTTGCAGCGTCCCTCCCGCCATCTGTTGATAGAATGCGATCCAGAGGAAAATTCCGGCGTATGTAGGCGCGGTATTGGCATACCACGGCGCGCGTTTCCCGATCGGGTTGGGCACTGCTTTAGCAAGGTAGTCTGGCAACATGGCTGCTCCTGGACGATTCCGAATGTCCTGCTGAAGCGAAAAGTATACTACACGGCAGTCCGCAACTCGCTCCCCCGGAACTGCTACAATCCAATTCATGCCCTGGGGCATGTTCGCTTCCGCATACAATCGCCAACCGTGATCCGCCGGGTCTTCAAAGCTTTTCAGTATCGCGACTTCCGCCTGATGTGGATGGGCGCCTGCACTTCCAGCATCGGGACCTGGATGCAGATCGCCGCGCAGAGCTGGCTGGTTCTGAAACTCTCCAACTCGCCCTTTCTGCTCGGCCTGGACGCTTTTCTGGGCGGCATCCCGATCTTCCTGTTCTCGCTGGTCGGCGGCGTGGTGGCCGATCGCATCGAACGGCGCAAGGTGCTGCTGCTCTCGCAGTGCGTGCAGATGGGCGCCGCCTTCCTGCTCACCGCCCTCATCGGATTTCATCTCGTCCGGGTGTGGCAGATCCTATGCCTGTCGTTCATCACCGGCTTCGCCCAGGCTTTCGGTGGACCCGCGTACCAGGCCCTCATCCCCACTCTGGTCGATAAAGAAGACATGCCGAACGCCATCGCCCTGCAATCCATTCAGTTCAACGTGGCGCGCGTCATCGGCCCGGCGTTGGGCGGCATCGCCCTCACCCAGTTGGGCGAGAAATGGTGCTTCGGGCTCAACGGCCTCTCCTTTTTCGCGCCAATTATTTCCCTCCTCATGCTCAAGACGCGCTTCTATCCGCAGAAGACCTCGGAATCGATTCTCGCCGGCATGAAGCAGGGCATCGGCTTCATCCGCAAGCAGAGCGCCATGGAATCCCTCATGGTGCTGGCATTTTGCATGACGGCGCTGGGAGTGCCCATGATGACCTTTCTCCCGGTCTTCGCCAAGGACATTTTCCACCAGGGGCCCGGCATGTTCACCCTGTTCCTCTCGGTCTCCGGTTGCGGCTCCATCGTGGGCGCGCTCACCGTCGCCGCGCTCGGCAATGTGCGCCACAAGGGCCGTATCGCGCTGATCATGCTCACCTGCCTCGGCGCCGGCATCTCCGGATTTGCCCTCTCGACCTCGGTCTGGTTGAGCTGCCTGATGCTGTTTTTCTCCGGAGCATCCCTGATTTCGGTCTTCACCCTGGTCAATTCGCTGGTGCAGCTGATCACTACCAACGAAATGCGCGGCCGCGTGATGAGCGTCTACAACTTCGCCTTCCGCGGCGGCATGCCCATGGGAAACCTGTTGACCGGCTGGCTCGTCCCAATGTTTTCGGCTCCCCTCGTGCTTGCCGTCAATGGGCTTGTCCTGATGGCCGTCGCCCTGTACTTTCTCGGGGTGCAACGGCGGGTTGCCGCTCTCTGATGTAATAGAGGAGTCGCACTCATGCTCGCAATCTTCATCGCCGCTTACCTGGCCGCCGCCGCGCCCTCCCCGCTGGAGGTGGCGCGCGACAAGCAGGACCGCGCCGCCTTGACGGAAATGGCCGGCCAGGCCGCCGCCGCTGCCGCCAAGTCGCCCAACGACGCCGAGGCCCAATACCGCGCCGCGCTGGCCAATTGTTATCTGGCCGAAGTGGCCATCGAACTGCGCGATCGCAAGGCCGGCCGCCAGTTCGCCGAGCAAGGCATCCGGTTCGCCGAAAAGACCGTCGCCATGAAACCGGGCAACGCCGAGTATTATCGCGTCCTGGGCACCCTTTACGGCCAGGCCATCACCGATATCATGAGCGGCCTCAGCTACGGTCCCAAGGCCAAGGACGCTATCAACAAAGCCGTGGAGAAGGCGCCCAAGTCATCCATGATGTACGTGGCGCGCGGCGTCGGCAATTACTATGTTCCCGCCCAACTGGGCGGCGGCGCCAAACTCTCCATCCCGGATTTCCAGAAGGCCATCGAACTCGATCCCGGCAACGCCGAAGCCTGGCTCTGGCTGGGCCTCAGCCTGCGCAAGGAAAATCGCGACCCCGAGGCGCGCCAGGCATTCGCCAAATCGCTGGAGCTCAACCCGAACCGTCTCTGGGCCAAACAGCAGTTGGAAAAGACTCCGGCGAAATGAAACCGCCCGCGGCCGCTGCTGCCAGTGTGGCGCTCGCGCTGCTCACCTTTTTTCAGTTCCCCGGCCACACCTGGCTGCAGCAGGACACCCAGATCTACGTCCCCATCCTGGAACACCTGCGCGACCCCGCGGTGCTGCGCAACGACATCCTGGTGCAGCACCCCCACGTCGCCTTCACGCTCTACGACGAAACCGCTCTGGCTCTCCGCGCCGTCACGGGCAGGGGATTCCGCGAAGTGCTCGCCGCCCAGCAGATCGCCACCCGGGCGCTCGGCATATGGGGCCTCCTGCTGATGGGGGAAGCGCTCTCGCTCGCCTTCGCTCCCGCGTTTTTGGTGGCTGCCATCTGCTCTCTCGGCGCGCTGATTCCCGGCCCCGCCGTCCTCACCTTCGAATACGAGCCCACGCCGCGCGCCTTCGCCGTGCCCCTGCTGGTGTGCGCCATCGGCCTGGCGGCGCATCGCCGTTACCTGGCCGCCGGAGCTGCGGCGGCCATGGCTTTCCTGTACCATCCGCCCACCGCGCTCCCCTTCTGGGGCGTCTACTTCGTGTTTGCCCTCTGGCCCGGCGGCGAACGCCGCGCGCGATTGGCGGCATTCCTCCCGCTCGGCGCCGCGGTGGCGCTGCTGGGGGCGGCCGCGCGCGCGCAATCCGCTTCCGGCGAGGCGCAGCGCGTCTTTGCGCGGCTCGATTCCAGCCAGGAATTCCTGCAGCGCATGCGCACGGCCTACGTCTGGGTCTCCGCCTGGCCCGCCGCCACCATCGTGCATCATCTGCTGATACTGGCCGTCCTGGTGGCGGCATTCCTGCGCATCCGCCACGCGGTAGGCGTCCCTCTGCGCGTCCTGCTGCTCGGGCTGGCGGCGTTCGGCGTGCTCACCATGCCGCTCTCCTGGCTGCTACTGGAGCGGTTCCATTGGGGCCTGGTCCCGCAGGTGCAGCCCATGCGCGCGCTGCTGTTTCTCACCCTCGCCATGCAGTTTTTCTCCGCCGCGAGTGGTGTCCGCGCCATCGCCGCGCGGCGTCCCGCCGAAGCCTTTGGCTGGCTCGCCCTGGCGTACCTGCTGCCGCTGCAACCGGTGCTCACCGGTCCCTTCGTCTGGAGCCGCGTCGGCCTCTCGCTCGCGCTGGCCTCTCTCACCGCGCTCGCCGGAATTCGACTGGCGCCCGGGGTAGCCGTGGCCGCCTTCTTCGCCATCCCCTTGCTGGGCGGCGTGGTCAACTACCCACAACTCCACACTCCCGACCTCGCGCAGCTTTCCGCCTGGGCGCGCGCCAACACCCGGCGGGACTCCGTATTTGTCTTCCCCGGTGTCAACCGCTCTCTCGCCCCGGGCATTTTTCGCAGTGAAGCTCTGCGCGCGGTTTATGTCGATTGGAAAGGCGGCGGGCAGGTGAACTACCTCAAGGACCTGGGCGAGCAATGGTGGTTCCGCTGGCGGCAAACGCGCACCTTCCAGCCCACCGACCTGGCGCAATTCACAGCCTCCGGCATCAGCTACGTAGTCCTCGAAGCGCCCCTGCCCCGCGCACCCCAATTCCAGAACTCCACCTACATCGTCTACCAGTTGAAGTAGGACAGACCATCGTCTTTTGTGGTCTGTCAACCAGCCTGTTCTCATACTAAACTTGGAGGTGAGCTCCTTGGGAGAGCTGGCAAATGAAATTCTCCAGGCGGGGATTCTCCGGATTTCTACTGGCCCCACTGTTTCGCCTCAACGGACAATCCACCGGCAATGGCGTCGCAGGGGCCGCACCGCGGGCCACTTCCCGTACCTATCGCGCCGACGCCGTAATTCTATTGCTCGGCATTCCCATTTTCCGGCGCGCCGGAGTCGGCGGCGGACAAGCCTCGTTGGAGGAGACCGGCGAAGGCGCGTCTCTGCGCCGCACTCTCTTCTTCGCGGCCGGTTCGGACCCCAAGCGCGCCCACGGGCTGAGCCGGCTCGGCTGGATTCGCGAAGTCGTGCTTGGGCCCGATTCCGCTCCGTCCGAAGCTGCCTACTTCGGAGTGCTGACTTCGTCGCCCGAAGAGAGCCTGGAGCACGCCCGCCAGTCGGTGGATGCCTCGCCATCCGGCCGCAGCACCTTCTCCGCGGTGAACGGCCGCAATAGCGCCGGCCACAGCACGAGCGCCGTTACCCATTTCGAGTTTTCCGCCGGCGCCATATGGAGCGACCGCGGCCTGATCGAGCAGGCGCAATCCACCTTTCACGACAATGTCACGTGGCGCGAGACTTCCTGGCCCAACTCGCCGAACCAGGCGCCGCCCACATTTCTCTTTCAACTGGCCACTCTGCTGAAGCAGCGCTCGCGCCGCGCCGCCGCCCGGTATGTCTACAACGAGCAGGAGTACCAACTGGAACTCGAAGCGCCGGACGCCGGACGCGATCCCAAGGCCCTCCTGCCGGTCCGCGGCAAGATCCGCAACCTCCGCACGAGAAACGAAACCCTCTTCCGCGTCTGGCTGGAGAGCTCTTCCATTGTGCCCGTCCGCTTCGAGGTGCAGCCGCGTTCGTTCCTGCGGCTCACGTTCGAAGCTGTGCCGGCCTGACCCTCCGGTTACCTGGCATCGCTCGCCGCGGTCAGCGGGATACAGATTTCAGCGGTCGTCTCATGCAAATCGGGCGCCAAACGGAGAGTTGCACCCGGTCCGTAGCAAATCTCCAGCCGCCGCCGCACGTTCTGCAGTCCGACGCCGGGCCCCGCTGGTTCCGCGGTGGTTTCGTGGGCGCTGTTCTCCACCAGAATGCGAAGTTTCTCGCCGCGCAGTTCTATCCGCACATGAACGTACCCGGGCTCGGCGCTCGGCGCAATCCCATGCTTGATGGCATTCTCCACCAGCGGCTGCACCGAGAGCACGGGAACCGGTACTTCCAGCGCGGCTTCGTCCACGTAGAACTCCACTTTCAAGCGATCGCCGAGCCTCAGTTGCTCCACCTCCAGGTACGCGCGCACAATTTGCATTTCCTGCGCGAGCGGCACGAAGGTCCTGTCCGATTGCAGAAAGTACCGGAAAATCTCCGCCAGATTGAGCACCATGTGCCGCGCTCCATCGGCTTCCCGGGGAATGGTTCCGTATAGCGTATTGAGGGCGTTGAACAGGAAGTGAGGGTTGATTTGCGATTGCAGGGCGCGCAACTCGGCCTGATTGACCAATCGGTTCATTTCCTGCCGCCGCAGTGCATCGATACGCTCGGCGATCTCCACCGCCGTTCGACTTAGCGTGTCGAGATCTTCGCTGAGGTACCGTTGCCCGCCGTGGCGGCGTCCCAGCAGGATCAACTGCATATCGCCTTGGCCCCGCCTCAATGGCACCACGACTTCCGCCCAGTTCCATTTCGGCGACCAGCGCGACGCCGGAAGCAGGTTGGCCAGGACCGGAACGTGCAGGCCGGCCGCGGCTTCCAACTCGTTCTGCGAAACGACAGCGTAGTCCTTGGTCTTCACCGCCGCCGCGATTGCCGCCGCCGCCCAGCCGAGGAACTCATCTTCGCTGGAGAATGCGGGGCAGTCCTTCACGCGGCCCAACAGGCCGGCGACGCTGCCGCGCTGGAAGACCGCTTGCGTGAGCCACGTCTGGACCCGGTTGCGCAGCCAGGCGAAAAATACCAGGAACAGACAGATGCTGATCAACAACAGCGCTTCGTGAAGGGGCGGTTGCGCGATGCGTTCCACCAGGACCAGCCGGAAGGCGGCCGCGATCACCAGTCCGGTCAGAACCGCTGCCAGCAGCGCATTGGCCAGAAAACGCACGAACGCGTCCAGTAGCACAAAGCGGTAGTCTTGCAGCAGAACGAACAGGGCCAGGGGAATACCCGCGTGGTGCACGATCAGTTCGCTCGACCATGCCTGGCTGGCGTGCCCGTTTCCGAAGTGGATGAAAGACATGGCGAACAGCGCCAGACACATTGATCCCAGGATTCGGATGCCGCTCCGCCGCTTGCGCAGCGCCGGTGCAGCCACGGCCACCACGGCCAATATCAGGAATCCCACGGTGATCACCAGAAGTGCTGTCTGATGGAGAGTCGCTCCATTGCCCCGGATTTCCCAAAAATGCATGATGACCGCCGTCCCGCTCAGCGCATAACCCGCGCCCACCAGCGCCGGCCAGGCGCCCTCCAGGGACACTTGCAACAGGACCGCGGGCAGCAGGCTGAGCACGGAGAAACTAAGCGCCACGACGAGGTCCAGGGCAGGCGCGGGCAATGCAGGCCAAGCCAGAACCACAAGGGACCCCAGGTTCCAAGCCAGCGAAAGGCTCGCCGCCAGCGCCGACAAGTAGCGCCCTTGCAGGCCGCTCCATCCCCGCCCGCTGTACAGAAGAACCAGGAAAATGGCGAAGATCAAGGCGCCGGCCGCATGCCCGAGAATATTGATCAGCAGAGGTTGGTTCAGTCCCAGCATCGTCGTCGCCAATTCCGGTGGCGCCGGGTAAGTGCCCGCTCGCCGCGCGCTTCACGCCGCTCGCGAGGAAACTGTCAGCCCTTCGCGCTCCCTCTCTCATACTGTACTGCGAAGGATGGCGACGAACCGCACTAAGCTGACGCAGCTCAACCGAAAGGCGGCCACCGCGCTGCTCCTCTACGCCGGTTTCATTGTGGCATTCTGTTTCCTCTGGCTGCGCTTCACGGTCTGGGGCCACTCGCAACCCGTCGCTGAAGAACCGTTTTACACCGCGATTCCAGGCGTGAGCATGGAGCACCTGCCGCCGGCAAAGGCGGATGCGGTGCTGAAGAAGCTCAACGTTCGGCGTTGCCATTGCGGATGCATGCGTTCCGTGGCAAGCTGCCGGAATCACCACGACTCCTGCACGGAGAGCATAGCCGCTGCCCAGGACGAGATCGACGCTGCCAAACGGCGTTGAACCCGGCCACGGAAGCCAGTCCGTTCGCCGCGAAGACTTGCCCGCTCATGGTCCGATATGGGACGCTCGTGATTTAGTATTGTGAATCACGCATCAGTTGACGTAGACCTTACATAAATGGACCACCGGCGGATTACGACTCTGATTGTGGACGATGAGCCCATCGCACGCCGGGTTCTGCGCGAGGGATTGGAGTTAATCCCCGAGATCGAGATTACCGGAGAAGCCGCCAACGGCAGCGATGCCCTGCGGCAGATCGCAACACTGAAGCCCGAGTTGGTCTTTCTCGACCTCCAGATGCCGGTGATGAGTGGGTTCGAGGTGGTCAGGAGCCTCCGGGAGCCTCCGTTGCCGGTCATCGTGATCGTGACCGCCTTCGACCAGTATGCAGTTCAGGCTTTCGAGGCCGGCGCCATCGACTACCTGCTCAAGCCGGTCACCGAGGCGCGCTTGCAGAAGGCGGTGGAGCGCGCCGCCGTTCTGCTGAAGCGGCCGGTCGAGATTGCCAACCGGGTCGCCGGCATCGCCTCGGTGGCCACTCCGGAGCATCCTGCTACGGTCCGCAAGGTGGTAGGCCGCAGCGGATCCGACTATATACTGCTGGATGCCGATGAAGTGCTCGCCTTTCAAGCCGAGCGCGAACTGGTCTGGATCATCACCGCCAGGAATCGCCTGTATGCCACGCAGTCGCTGAAGGCCATCGAGGATCGCCTCGGCGGACCTCAGTTCCAGCGGGTGCACCGCAACGCCATCGTAAATGTGAACCACGTCCGCAAGCTCACTGCGCTCAGCAGCCAGCGCTGGTATATCACCCTCAGCAACGGGCTTCAGTTGGTGGTCAGCAAGCGCCAGGCCCACAAGATCCGACAGATCTTGCAGGGGTAAACTGCCCCGGCGCACGTGTCCGTTCGCGGCTGTTTCCAGCCCGCTCATGGCTCATCCCGCCCGGTGGTGAGTTAAGACTAGGCCCAACGTCTCTAACTTCCAATACTGGGAGTATGAAGAAGACCCTCGCTCTGGGTTCGCTATTCCTGTTCTTTGCCATCGTCTTACCGCCCGTGTTCGGCCAGTCGCTGGGAAACGCCGGCACCATTGAAGGAACCGTCGTCGATCCGGCCGGCGCCGCTGTCGCCAGGGCCGCGGTGACGATCCACAATCCAGTCACCGGCTACCGGCAGTCTACAGCCGCGGGCGCCGACGGCACGTTCCGATTCGTCAATATTCCGCCGAATTCGTATCACCTGGAGGTAACGGCATCGGGCTTCGCGGTCTTCGCGCAGGATGTGAGCATCCGCAGCGCCATCCCCATCCAGCTCAAGGCCACACTGGCCCTGGCCGGAGCTCAGACCAGTGTCACGGTGGAGGGCTCGGGGGACCTCATCGAGGTGGATCCCTCCTCGCACATCGATGCGGACCGGTCGCTGATCATGAAGCTACCCTCGGTCGATCCCGCCGGCGGTTTGAGCCAGGCGATCACCTATAGCACCGGTGGCGTGGCGGCCGATGGCAACGGTCTCTTCCATCCCCTGGGCGATCACGCGCAGAGTACCTTCGTCATCGACGGCCAGCCAATTAGCGATCAGCAGAGCAAAGTTTTTTCCACCCAGCTTCCCACCAGCGCTATTCAGAGCATGGAGGTGGTTACAGGCACGCCGGATGCCGAGTTTGGCGACAAGAGCAGCCTGGTGGCCAATATCACCACCCGCTCCGGCCTGGGCACCCCGCGGCTGTTTGGCAATGTCGATGCCACCTACGGCTCCTTCGGCACGCCGGGTGGATCGGTCGGCCTCGGCTTCGGAAATGCCAAGATCGGCAACTTCCTGGCGCTGGAAGGCGTGCGCAGCGGCCGCTTCCTGGACACCCCGGAGTTCACCCCCTTCCACGACATTGGCAACAGCGAAACCATCTTCGACCGCTTCGATTATCAGCCCAACGGGCAGAACGTATTCCACCTGAATCTGTTCGCGGCGCGCAATTGGATCCAGATTCCCAACACATACGACACTCTGGGCCAGGATCAACACCAGCGCGTGTTGACCTGGAGCCTGGCTCCCGGTTTCCAACACACCTTCAACGCGCACGCCCTGTTGACCGTCAATCCGTACATTCGCAAGGACCAGTTCAATTACTATGCCAGCCGCGATCCCTTCGCCGACACTCCCTCGACGCAGAGTCAGGCGCGTCAACTCCTGAACTGGGGCGTCAAGAGCGATCTGTCTCTCTCGTCCGGTCCGCACGATCTGAAGATCGGCATCGACATGAAACAAACCCGGCTGTTGGAGAATTTCGGCTTCGGCATTACCGACCCAACCTTCAACCCGGTCTGCCTGGATAGTAACGGCAATTCCGCGGGTCCGTCTGACCTGACCGATCCCGCGAATTGCGCCGGCGCCGGATTGCAGGCCAATCCGAATGTGTCGCTGGGACTGATTCCCTTCGATCTCACGCGCGGCGGAAGCCTGTTCGCATTCCACGCGACCCACAACATCAACCAGATCGCGTTCTATGTGCAGGACTCCATCAAGGCGGGCAACTTCCTGTTCAAAATCGGCTTTCGCGGCGAGCACTACGACGGTCTGGTATCCGCCAACGGCTTCGATCCGCGCGCCGGCATCGCCTATAACATCAAGAAGACGGGAACGGTGTTGCGCGTAGCCTACGCGCGCACCTTTGAAACCCCGTTCAACGAGAACCTGCTTCTCTCCAACGCCACCGGAGTGGGCGGGTTCGCGCAGAACGTCTTCGGCGCCAATGCGGTGGCCATCCAGCCCGGCCAACGCAACCAGTTCAACACGGGCTTGCAGCAATCCATCGGCAGGTACCTGCTTCTCGACGCCGATTACTTCTGGAAGTTCACCCACAGCTCGTACGATTTCAGCACGCTGCTCAACACCACCCTCACGTTTCCGATTTCCTGGCACAACTCCAAGCTGGATGGCGTCACCGGGCGGCTCAGCACCACCAACCTGCACGGCTTCCAGGCCTACTGGACGTTCGGCCACACGCGCGCGCGGTATTTTCCGCCCGAGGTGGGCGGGTTGATCTCCCAGGGGGCACCGTTGGCCGGCGGCGTGTTCCGCATCGATCACGACCAGGCATTTCAATCCACCGGGGTCTTCCGCTATCAGCACAAGTCCAACGAATGGGTTTCCCTTACCTGGCGCTACGATAGCGGTCTCGTCGTGAGCGGTGTGCCGGATTCCGCTGCCGCCCTGGCCCTGACTGCGGCCCAACAGACATCGATCGGTCTGGCGTGCGGCAACGTGTTCGCCACCTACAGCAGCCCCATCACTTCGTGCAATGGCCCTGTGACATCGAAGCTGATCACCCTGCCGCAAGCCGGCCAGGAGAACGATGACCACAATCCGGATCGCGTGAAGCCGCGCAACGTTTTCAACCTTGGCGTGGGCAGCGACAACCTGTTCCACACGGAAAAGCACGAAAAGTTTACCGGGTCGCTCGAGGTGGCCAACCTGACCAACAGAGTGGCACTGTATAATTTTCTGTCGACCTTCAGCGGCACCCACTTCCTGCAGCCGCGAACCCTGGTCGCCCGCTTCGGCTTCACGTTCTAAGTGCAACCTATACCGGCATTCCCACACGCCAAAGCAGGTAGCCGATGGCCTGCTTCACATAGTTCCATTGCTCGTGAAACGGCTCCGGATTGCGCTCCCTGCGCGGCGACCCGTAGACCTTCAGCCCGCGGGATTGCAGCATCCTCTTCACCCGGTAGATGTGGTAGCCGTCGCTCACCACAATTACCGAATGCAGCCCCATCCGGCGCATGATCTCGCCCGCCATCGCGGTGGATTGCACCGTGCTCTCGCCCTCGTTCTCCACGATGATGACTTCGGCCGGCACGCCGCGGCTGGTCAGGTAAGAGCGCCCCACGCCGGCCTCGGTGAACACCGGGTCGCCGCCCGGACCGCCGGTGGTCAGGATGCGCGGAGCCAGTTTGC
This sequence comes from Bryobacterales bacterium, assembly GCA_003136215.1. Taxonomy (GTDB): domain Bacteria; phylum Acidobacteriota; class Terriglobia; order Bryobacterales; family Bryobacteraceae; genus Solibacter. Next base: position 2,209 of record PLDO01000090.1, on the reverse strand, counting down.
GCTGGTACAACTCCAGCGCGTGGTCCAGGCGCGCGCGCAAAACCGGCGAGGGCCTCCCGCGATATTCCGCCGCGCCCAGCACCAGGATTACATCGGCGGGCTGCGCTTCCTCGCGGACGCTCTGCTGCTCGATGCGCCTCGACAGGAATGCGACCGCCACCAGCAAACCGATGACCGCCAGCGCGATCGCGTTCCAAATGACCTTTTTCATGTGCGCTATGCTGACTGTTTCAAGACACATCATTGTAAACAGATGTTGACCCCGGAAACGATCACCAGTGCCGCCAACCCGCTGCTGAAGGAAGTGCGCCGCGCCGTTGCGCGGGGTTCGCTTACCGAGGGGGGGTGCTGCGTCGCCGAGACGTTCCACCTGCTCGAAGAGGCGCTGCGCAGCGGGAGCCAGGTCAAGACCGTGCTCGCTGCCGTTGGCAAGCGCGCCGCCGTCGAAGCGCTGGGACAGCGCCTGGCCGGGGTGAAAGTGGTCCTTCTGCCCGATGCGCTGTTCGACGGAATCGCCTCTACCGAAACCAGCCAGGGCGTGATCGCTCTGGTGCAGCCGCGAGAATGGAAGCTTCAACAACTGCTCAAGGGGCAGGCTTTGGTGGTGGTGTTGGACGGCCTGCAGGATCCGGGCAACGCCGGCACCATCGTGCGCGCCGCCGAGGCCTTCGGCGGAACCGGCATCCTGTTCCTCAAGGGTACGGTGAGCCCGCACAATCCCAAGACGCTGCGCGCTTCGGCGGGTTCGCTCTTCCGCGTTCCCTTCGTCCACGGCGTGGCTAACCTAACCGCCCTCGCCACGCTCCGCCAGAACGGGATCAAGCTGTTTGCGGCCATGCCGGACGCCTCCACGACACCCGCTAACCCGCTGGCGGCCACGGATCTCTCCGTGCGATGCGGCCTGATCGTCGGCAGCGAAGCCCATGGCATAGGCGCGGAGTGGCGCGCGGCGGCGGCCGCCGTCTCCATCCCCACCGTGGGCGTGGAATCGTTGAACGCCGCCATCGCCGCGGGCATTCTGCTCTACGAGGCGCGGCGCCAGAGGATGTTGCGCCCATGAGCCTCTTCGATTCCACAGCGCCCGATTCGCCCGGCAGCCAGCGCCCGCTCGCCGAACGCATGCGCCCGCACACTCTGGAAGACTTCATCGGACAGGACCACATCCTGGGCCCCGGCAAGCCGCTGCGCCGCCAGATTGAACGCGATGAGCTCACCTCGATCATTCTCTGGGGACCGCCCGGCGTGGGCAAGACCACACTTGCCCATCTGATTGCACACGTCACGCGGTGCGAGTTCATTCCCTTCAGCGCCGTGCTCAGCGGCATCAAGGAAATCAAGGCCGTCATGGCGGATGCCGAGCGCCTGCGCCGCCTGGGCCGCCGTACCATTCTCTTCGTGGATGAAATCCACCGCTTCAACAAGGCCCAGCAGGACGCCTTCCTGCCCTACGTGGAACGCGGCGACATCATACTGATCGGCGCCACCACGGAGAACCCCTCGTTTGAAATCATCGCCGCGCTGCTTTCCCGGTCGCGCGTATATGCCCTGCGCGCGCTCACCGTGCCCGAAATCGTCACCCTGCTGAAGCGCGCGCTGCCCCTGGTGAACCTGAGCGCCACCGGCGAACTGCTGGAACAGATCGGCATCTACTCCAATGGCGACGGGCGCCAGGCGTATAACACGCTGGAAGCCGCCGCCGCCGCGTCGCCCTCGGGCGATCTCACCGAGGCAGCCGTGCAGGACGCCATGCAACGCAAGGTGTTGCTCTACGACAAAAGCGGGGAAGAGCACTTCAACCTGGTTTCCGCGCTGCACAAATCCGTGCGATCCAGCGACCCCGACGCCGCGCTCTACTGGCTGACACGCATGCTGGAAGGCGGCGAAGACCGCCTCTACATCGCGCGCCGCCTGGTCCGCATGGCCATCGAAGATATCGGCCTGGCCGATCCGCGCGCGCTCGAACAGTGCATCGCCGTCAAGGAGGCGGTGCATTTCCTGGGCATTCCCGAAGGCGACCTCGCCCTCGCCCAGGCCGCCATCTATCTCTCGGTCGCGCCCAAAAGCGACGCCTCCTACCGCGCTCTGGGCGCCGTCAAGCAGGACGTGGAGAACACCATCGCCGAACCGGTCCCCATGCACCTGCGCAATGCGCCCACCAAGTCCATGAAGGAATGGGGCTATGGCGAGGGCTACCAGCACGCGCACAAGT
>PLDO01000243.1 GCA_003136215.1 Bryobacterales bacterium | reverse complement strand
ACGGTGAAATGGACGAGCCCGAATCCATGGGCTCGATTACGCTGGCGTCGCGCGAGAAGCTGGATAATCTCACCTTCGTCATCAACTGCAATTTGCAGCGCCTGGACGGTCCGGTGCGCGGCAACGGCAAGGTAATCCAGGAACTGGAAGCCGCGTTCCGCGGCGCCGGCTGGAATGTCATCAAGGTGATTTGGGGCGGCGATTGGGATGCCCTGCTGGCGCGCGACACCACCGGACTGCTGCAAAAACGCATGGGCGAAGTGGTGGACGGCGAGTTCCAGACCTACGTGACCAAGGACGGCGCCTACATCCGGCAGCATTTTTTCGGCAAGTACCCCGAGTTGCTCGAACTGGTGGCGCACCTCAGCGACGAAGAAATCTTCAAGCTGCGGCGCGGCGGTCACGATCCCAAGAAGGTCTTCAACGCCTACCAGCAAGCGCTGGACACCAAGGGGCGGCCCACTCTGATTCTGGCGCACACCGTGAAGGGTTACGGACTCGGCGAAGCCGGCGAGGGCCGCAATATTTCCCACCAGCAGAAGAAGCTCAACGAGGCGGAAATCGCGCATTTCCGCTCGCGCTTCGAAATCCCGATTCCCGACGAAGCGGCGCGCAACGCTTCCTTCTACCGGCCGCCTTCGGACAGCCCGGAGATGAGCTACCTGCACGAACGGCGCCGCCTGCTGGGCGGATACATGCCCAGCCGCAAGGTGCCGGCCAGCAGCATCGTGGCGCCTCCGCTGGAGTACTTGAAGGAGTCCCTGGAAGGCTCGGCGGGACGCGAAGTTTCCAGCACCATGGCGCTGGTGCGCGTGCTCACGCTGCTGCTCAAGCATCCCGAACTCGGCAAGCGGGTGGTGCCGATCATTCCCGATGAAGCGCGCACCTTCGGCATGGAGTCGCTGTTCCGTCAATTCGGCATCTATGCCAGCCAGGGGCAGCTTTACAAACCGCACGATGCGGAAATGTTCCTCTACTACAAGGAATCCAAGGACGGCCAGATTCTGGAAGAGGGCATTACCGAGGCGGGATCGATTTCGTCGTTCACCGCCGCAGGCACGGCGTACGCCAATTACGGTGTGGAGATGATTCCGTTCTTCATCTACTATTCCATGTTCGGCTTCCAGCGCGTGGGCGATTCCATTTGGGCTTTCGGCGACGCGCGCGGCAAGGGGTTCCTGTGCGGCGGTACGGCCGGGCGGAGCACGCTGGCGGGCGAGGGTTTGCAGCACCAGGACGGCCATAGCATCCTGCACGCCAGCACGGTTCCCAACTGCGTCACCTACGATCCGGCCTACGCCTACGAGATCGCCATCATCGTGCAGGACGGCATCCGGCGGATGTATCAGAACCAGGAATCCATCTTCTACTACCTCACCCTGTACAACGAGAACTACGCCATGCCGGCCATGCCGGACGGTCTGGATACCGAGGGCGTGCTGCGCGGCCTGTACCGTTTCAAGGCCGCGGAGAACGGCGACGCCAAGGTGCACCTTTTCGGCAGCGGTCCGATTCTCAATGAATCCCTGCGCGCGCAGCAGATTCTGGCGGAGAAATACGGCGTGGCCTCCGATGTATGGAGCGCGACCAGCTATAACGAGCTGCGCCGCGACGCGCTGGCGGTGGAGCGCTGGAACCGCCTGCATCCGGACCAGGCGCGGCGGACGCCGTATCTGCTCCAGGCGCTGAAGGGCTCCGACGGGCCGGTGATCGCCTCCAGCGACTATATGAAGGTAGTGGCCGACCAGATCGCGCCGTGGCTGCCCGGGCGGATGGAGACGCTCGGTACCGACGGATTCGGCCGCAGCGACAACCGCGAGTATTTGCGGCGGCACTTCGAGATCAACGCGGAATCCATCGCCGCCGCCGCCCTTTCGCGCCTGGCGCGCGATGGCGGGTTCGACGCCCAAAAGGCGGTCGCCGCCTTCGCCGAACTGGGCGTGGATACCGAGAAAATCGACGCGGCTCGCGCCTAGCCTGGCGCCGCGAATCCAAATGCAAATCGGGCAACGGGTCGCCGTCACGGGGATGTTGGTTTCCGGCGCGCTGGCCGTCATCAAGATTGCCGCCGGAATGTCCGGGCACTCCACCGCGGTCGTGGCGGACGGGCTGGAATCGGCGGCGGACGTGATGGCTTCCGGTTTTGTGCTCTTCGGCCTGACGCTGGCAGCCAAGCCCGCCGACGAAGATCATCCCTACGGGCACGGCCGCGTGGAGACGCTCACCGGATTGTTGATCGGCCTCGTGCTCCTGGTGGGCGGCGCGCTCATCTCCTGGAACGCCATCCGCCGCGTGGGCCAGCCGCACGAACTGCTCCGCGCCTTCGTGGTCTGGCCGCTGGTCATTTCCATCGCCGCCAAGACCGGTCTCGCCGCCCTGAAATTCCGCTTCGGCAGGACGCTGCAGAGCGACGCGTTGACGGCCGATGCCTGGAACGACGCCACCGACACCATCTCGGCCCTGGCCGCGCTGGCCGCCGTAGGACTTACCTTGACGGACAGCGTGCGCTTTGCCGAGGCCGATCGCTACGGCGGTTTTGCGGTCGGGCTGATTGTCATTTCCGCCGGCATCCGCGTGGTGCGCGAGACCTCGATGCAACTCATGGATACTATGCCCGATGCGCGGCTCATCGGGCAGATCCGCGAGGCGGCGTTCGCCGTGAAGGGAGTCCGCGGCGTGGAGAAGTGCTTCGCCCGCAAGACCGGCTTCAAATATCACGTCGATCTGCACCTGGAGGTGGACCCGGAAATGACGGTGCGGCAGTCCCATCAGCTGGCCCACCAGGTGCAATTGAACATACTGGCGCGCCTGGATTGGGTGGCCGACGTGCTGGTGCACGTGGAGCCCGCGCCGTAAGTGGCATAAGGCTCCGGCTTGTCCATCCGAGCGAAGCTCGGACCTGGAGATTGGCCATTCGCGCCACGAATNNAGGTTCTCGCAGGCGGAACCGCCTGCGCCACCAAGTCGTGCCGCCTGCCTGCATTGGTGGGGCATGCTTCAGCTTGCCATCCGAGCGAAGCTCGGACTTGGCGTACCCACGCTAAAACTGGAATTTCAACTGTACGCTGGCGCTGCGTGGCATTCCCACGGCTGTGCCCGAGAACAAACCGGCGAAATTGACCAGGTTCAGGTGGTTCGTCAGGTTCACCACCTCGCCTTGCAGCGTCACCGCTGTGCGATCCCGTCGCAGCACGTCCAAGCCGCCGGCCAGATCGAGCGAATACGAAGGCCGCACCCGTTGCCTGTCGAAATTCACGCGGCTCAGAACCTGCGCACCGTATTGTGCCAGCAGAAAATTGTAGTCTGCATTGTCGCTCAGGTCCGCGGGCAGGCCGCTCCCGTAAGATGCATTCGCTGCCACCCATGCCCCGCGTGGCAGTTCGGCCCGGACACGCGCCCGGGCTGAATTGCGCTGGTCCTGGGAAACGTAGAATCGCGAGTTGTCGCTGAGCGCCGGGTTGGCCGCGTCACCCAGGAACAGACCGCCGGTCACGGGACCCTGTGCCACGCCGAGCTGGTTGGAGTAGCTCACAAACCCGGAAAACCGGCCCCACCGCGGAATTTCCATCTTGATCTCTTCCCCGCGGATGCGCGCGCTGGAAAAGCTGATGGGAAAGCTGACGCCCGTGTTGAGTAGTACGTCGTCATCGGCGTAATCGCGAAAATCGCGCCGGAAGACGTTCGCCTCCAGCCGCAGCTTGCCAAAGAATCCGCGCGAAAGGCCGGCCTCATAAAAGTTCGCCCGGCTCGGCGGCACCGGCAGACGCACCACCGTGTTGTTCAAGACGTCAACTGCCGGCGAACTCGCCAGCAGCAGGTTCTCGATTGCGGGTGTTTGAAATGCCCGGTCGTAGCAGATGTGCGCCAGCAACCCCAGCGAGGGGAAGTAGCGCGAGACCCCAACCCGGGGGCTCCACGCCGAAGCTTTTGTCACAAAGCGGTAATGATCGAACCGGATTCCCGCGCTCACATTCCAGTTGTGCGTGTGAAACGAATCCTGCAGAAACGCGGACTGCTCCCGGTCCGCGGCGGCGCCGGTGAAGTTGAAAATGGGCTTGGTGTCCGGTTCGAACTGCGCAGGGTCGGTGATGGTGTACTGCAATGCTTCCCTGACCGAGCTGAAAATGCCATCCACTCCGAACTTGAGATCGTGGCCCCCGCAATGCCAGGCCAGGTCGGCGCGCGCATACCCTTCCCGGTAGCCGCGCTGCTGGGCTACCACAATCGGCGTGGACAGGGAATTCGACCACAGATCCGCGGAATCGTCGCGCACGCTGCCCTCGGCGTCGAACAGCAGCGCCGGAGTCACGACCCGCTGATAATAGATAAGACCGCTGGTCTCCCGATTGGTGCGATCCTGCCGCTGCCCCGCATTCTGTTGCACCAGTTCGTTGGGCACCTCGAAATGAACGTCGCTCTGGCTCACCTTGACGCGGATCCGGTCGCGGCTGGAAAGATCGCGCGAGTAGGCAGCGGTTCCACCGCCCGACGAACCGCTGTTGGTGAAGTTGTCGAGCACGGGCGGATCCAGATAGCGGTCCGTATGCGTGCCGTAGCCGCTGGCGGACAGCCGGTCGGGACCCCGGCCGTAGACCAGGCCGGCATAGCCGTTTACGGATCCAAAGCTCCCGCCTCCAAGTGCGGCGTCGCCGTGCAAACCGTCTGTAGTGTCCTTGGGCGAGGAAAGTTCCACTACGCCGCCTAGTTTGCGCCCGTACTCAGCCGCATAACCAGCCGTGAAGACGCGCATCGACTCTACGTCTCCTGAATCGAAATTCGGCGCAAAGGCCGGGGATCGGTTCTCGTTCAGGGGGACGCCGTCCACGACAAATTGGACATCGTACTCCGATCCCCGCGGATGCAGCACGCCATTCGCTTCATATAGCCATCCTGGCTGGGCATTGATCAGGTCGAGCAGGCCGCGGCCGGGTTGCGATCCGAAACTTTCTGCGATCGATTGCCTGCCGATCGAATTCACCGTGGAAGTGCGATTGGGATCGACCAGCGTCGCCGAATCGGTCACTTCCACCTTGGTCTGCATCTGCGCCACTCCCAGCGTGACGGCCACGTGCACGGGCACTTCCGAACCGACGCGCACCACTTGGGTGAACGTCTGAAATCCCGGATCGGAAACGCTGACACGGTAAAGTCCGAAGGGAAGGTCCTGGGCCGCATAGTGCCCGTTGGCGTCCGTCGACGCCTTGCGGTGAAGTTGATTGATCTGGCTGGTCAAATCGACGGCGGCAACCAGCGCTCCGCCGGCGGCGTCATGCACTTCCAGGCGGAGTTCGCCTCGTTGGTGTTGGGCGGTGCCGTACACGGCGATGGCGAAAAAGGCCAGGAGGCGGATCGGCGAATTGGACAACCCCGACAGCATGCTGAGTTGAGAATAGCCTGGAACGCGAGGCCCGCGCCGGCCGGACCTGCCTACACGATCACCATTTTGCCCACCCCGTCGGCGTATTGCTCCGTCAGCGTGAAGGCATCGGCAATCGCATGCAGGGGGCGTGTGTGGGTCACCAGCGGGGCGAACCACGCCATGCGGGCGGTGAGCAGGGCCAGCGCGTCGGGGGTTTCCGTGTTGGAGCGGCGCACGTTGAAGATGGCGAGCTCCTTGCGGCGCATGGGCGAGACTTCGAAGGGCACCATGACCCCCGAGTGAATGCCGGTAAGGACCACTCGGCCGCCGTTGCGCGAGGCGCGGATGGCGGCATTGATGGTGTCGTCCTTGGCGGCGCAATCGATGGCACAATCCACCCCGCGATTGGCGGTATCGGCCAGAATCTGCCGCGCGTCGTCCGTCTGGCTGGGGTCCACCGTCGCGTCGGCGCCCATGTGGCGCGCCAGTTCGCGGCGATGAGCCACCGGGTCGATGGCCCAGATCCGGCCGGCGCCGGCCACCTTGAGGCAGGCGATGGTCAGTAGTCCGATAGGTCCGGCGCCAAAGACGGCGACGGTTTCGCCCGCTTGAATCCGCGCGAACAGCATGGAGTGCATGGCCACGGCAAGCGGCTCCACCAGGGTCGCCAATTCCAGGGACATGTCCGGCGGAATGGCGAACAGGTTGACTGTCGGCAGGTTGACGAGCTCGCGGAAGAAGCCCGGGATGGCGGGCTGGCTCAGGAATCGGATGTTTTCGCAAATGTTATGACGGCCGGCGCGGCAGTACTCGCAGTGGTAGCAGTAGAGCGCCGGTTCGAGCGACGCGCGGTCGCCGGCGTGCCAGCCGGTGACGCCGGACCCCGTCTTTACCACGGTGCCGGACGGTTCGTGGCCCAGCACCATGGGGTACTCGCAGGGACTATCGCCCACCGCGCCTTCGGAGTAGGAATGCAGATCGCTGCCGCAGAGGCCGACGGCATTGACCCGCACCTGGACTTCGCCTGGGCCTGGATCTTCGATCGATTGTTCGGTCAAACGGAATTGGCGTTGCGCAATGAGTTCGGCTACCAGCACTATGGGCTCCCCACAGCCATTGTAAACTGGGTATGCCATGCAGAATTTTCGCCAGTTCGAAGCCGGACCCGATCCCTTTGGCCGCAAGTTTCAGATCCTCTTCAAGTGGATGCAGACCGCGATCTCTCTCCGCCATGCCGATACCGTGGACGTGAAGTTCATCCTGGTGGAGGAAAACGGCGGGCGCACGGAAAAGACCATCGCGCTGCCCCACGCCGATTTGCTGCGCGTGGCCGGAGAAGTTGGCCGCAAGGTGGACGACCCGTGGTGCTCCCGGCTGGGTGCCATGCATCTGCGCCACCTGGTGGAGACCGGCGAAGATATGGAGAAGGACTTGGTTACCGTGTCCGCGGCGGATATGAAGGCCTACGCGGAGAGCCTCGACGATACCGAGAAATCCGCCGTGCGCGCGGGGTAGGACACGGCCCGAAAGCCGCCCCGTACTCCTGTTTCTTCACATAGTTTTTATCTGTTTGTAACCTGGCTCCGCTACCTTGGAGCGGAATGCTAACCAAAGTTCTGCGTTTTACGCTCCTGGGGGCGCTGGCTCTGCCCCTGGTGTTTTCACAGACCGATTCCGCCCGCATGACGGGTACGGTGACCGACGCCTCGGGCGCCATTATCCCGGCGGCTTCCGTTACGGTGAAGAACGATAAGACCGGACAGGAACGGAAAGTCTCCGCCGACGAGCATGGTGTTTACCTGGCTCCGCAATTGCAGCCCTCGACCTATTCGCTGACGGCGGAAGCGCCGGGAATGGCCAAGGCGGAGTTCACCGGGCTCAGCCTGCAGGTGGGCCAGTCGCGGACGCTCAACATCACGCTTTCGCCGGCGTCCAACACGACGGAGGTCAACGTCTCCGCGGGAGAACTGGCCGCGCTGGAGACTACCTCCGCCGCCCTCGGAACCAACGTCAGCGAGCGCGAAGTCGCGCAACTGCCCATCAATGGCCGTCAGGTTTCCCAGTTGTACCTCATGACGCCGGGCGCCACCAATTTTGGATCGGGAACTTTTGACGACATCCGCTTCAATGGCCGCTCCAACGAGGAGAATGCCGTCCGCATGGACGGCATTGAAGCCGGCGGTATCATCAGCAACAACCCGGGCGATTTCAACGGAGAGGTTACTGGCGTATTCCGGCTGCAAGCCAGCCTGGAAAATGTCCAGGAATTCCGCGTAGATTCCAGCAATTACCCGGCGGAGTACGGCACAGGCTCCGGCGGGCAAATCAGCGTGATCACCAAGAGCGGCGGGAATGTATTTCACGGCAGCGTGTTTGAGTACGTACGAAATGACGCGTTAGATGCGCGGAATTTTTTCGACGGCGCCAGCCCCTCAATCTTGCGGCTCAATCAATTCGGCGGCTCTCTGGGCGGCCCCATCCTCAATAACAAACTGTTCTTCTTCGCGGGTTACGAAGGGTTGCGGCAGAGAACCTCCTCTCCCTTCGTGGAAACCACGCCGAGTGCGGCCGCATGGGCGCAGGCCGTGCCGGCCATCAAGCCGCTCCAGGCGGCATTCCCCAAGGGCCAATTCCCTTCCGCAAACCCGCTGTTCGACGTGGCCGTTGTGCAGGGTCCGGGCTCGGTTAACGAGGATTCGGGAAATGTCCGTTTGGACTATATCTTCAGCGAAAAGTACAAGCTGTACGCGCGCTACAGCCGGGATCAGGGCTATGGCCTGATCACACAGAATTCCAGCCTCAGCTACTTGACCGAAACGGCAGTGCCGCAGAACCTCGTGGTCGCACTCGATCAACTGTGGTCGCCCACTGTGATCAACGAGACCAAGTTCGGATTCAACGGCGCGAAGACTCGCGTCAACGCCACCGCGCCAACCGTGCCTGGGGTCGATCTGACCGGCGTCACACTCAGCCTCTCCGGCACGGTGGTTTTAGGCGGCGTCGCCGGACTGGGCGGCGCCGCCGGCATCAGTTCTCCGACCGGCCAGTTGCGCTTAAGCAGCGCTCTTAACGGGAGAGGCGCTCCTTATACCAACTACTCCTTATCGTTCATCGACAGCCTCACGGTGCTCCGCGGCAGCCACAGCCTGAAGTTCGGCATTGAAATCCGCCCTCAACAGATGAAGACGGCCTATCTGGGCGGCACGACCTACACGTTCTCTAACATTACGAACTTCCTGGCCGATCTTCCACAACAAATCCAGTTCAATGGAGACACCTCGGCCCTGAGCCCATTTACCAACAAATCGGGGTTTTCCATCGTGCGGCAGACTTTCTATATCGGTTACGTCCAGGACGAGTGGAAGATCCGGCCGAACCTCACCATGAACTACGGGTTGCGGTACGATCTCTACACGCCCCTGCATGAGATCAACAATAAGGTTGTGCTCTTCGACATTCCCACGGGCAAGCTGATCCCCAACTACACCGGCGACTGGTATCACATGTCGAAGACGAACTTCGGCCCGCGTCTGGCGTTCAGTTGGTCTCCTGAGAAATTCAAGAATGCAACCGTATTCCGCGTTGGCGCGGGTTATTACTACGGCCCCGGACAGGGGGAAGACCAGATTCAGCCGGCGGTGAACGATCGCGTCAACCGGACCCTCACCAGCGGACCGCTTTTGGCCTACCCGCTGAATCCCCAGGATATCTACAACAACTACAACATCAACGATCCGAATCTGCAGTTCCAGCCGCGCGCCTACGCCCCTGGCTATACGATTCCCGAGCAAATACTGCAATATTCCGCGTCCATTCAGCAGCAACTGCCGTCCAGCGCAGTCCTCACCGTTGCCTACGTCGGCAGCCAGGGACGGAATCTGTTCCTTCGCGGCATTACCAACAAGATCACCGGTTTTACGATGGATCCTACCACTGGGGTCGCTACGCCTGTACGCGAATTCACCAACCAATTCGCCGAAATCGACGTCAAGACGAGCGGGGGAACGGATCATTACAACGCCTTACAGGCAAGCCTCAACCGGCGCTTTTCCAAGGGCTTCACTTTGGGAAGCCAATACGCCTGGTCGCACAGCATTGGAGACACCAACGGCTCCAACGATGCCCGCACGGCGGCGAACAACTACAGTTTTTCGGCGGATTACGGCAGCAACCAATCCGATGTCCGCCAAACCTTCAACCTGAACGCACTTTACGAGTTGCCGTATGGAAACGGGAAGAAGTTCGGAGCAGGTTCCGGCAAGCTTGCGAAGCGAATTCTCGGTGACTGGCAACTGGGTGGCCTGTTCAACACCCGCACCGGTTTGCCGGTCGAGGTTCTGATCACCAGGCCGGATATTGTTTACAGGAACAACCTCACCGGCGCCATCTCGTCAGGTCCGGTGGTGACGAACGGTGTAGTCCAGACGACCCCGGTCATCAACGTTCCCGGCGGCGGAAGCAGCCGCAACACTCGCCGGCCGGACCTGGTTCCAGGAGTCAACCCTTACATCGTTAACGGTGGAACGCTCTGGGTCAAACCCGCGGCATTCGCCGTTCCGCAACCGGGCACCTTCGGCAACCTCGGCCGCAACGCGTTGCGGGGACCCGGCATCAGCCAGCTGGATCTGACACTCTCGAAGACGTTGGATATCACCGAAAGAGTCAAGGTTCAGTTCCGGGCTGAGTGTTTCAACATCCTCAACCACGCCGTCTTCGCTACGCCTGGCGGCAGCACTCCCCGATTGGCGGACGCCACCGGCACTCTTCAGCCTGGTCAGGCGTACACCGCTTCAACCGCTGGCGGCAACTTCGGTGCGCTCACTTCGACCGTATCCAACCAGGTTGGCCTGGGCACCAACCGGCAGTTCCAGGTGTCGCTGCGGTTGAACTTCTAACCACCCCGTCCGCTTGCCGGCCAGGGTTTTCGTGTTTGCCGTTGTACAATCGGCATCATGAAGACTCTGGCCTCCCTCGTACTCTCCGCCATCGCCCTCTTCGCCGCCGCGCCCGAAGAGTTTTCCACCTCTGCCGGCACCCTTCAAATCATCATCATCCAGCACGCCAGCCTGCTCATCAAAGCCGGCGGGAAAGTGCTCTACGTCGACCCCGCGCAAGGCTCCTACGATGGCCTGCCGCAAGCCGACTACATCCTCATCACCGATATCCACGGCGACCATATGGCGCCCGCCGTGGTCGACAAGCTGAAGAAGGCGTCCACCCAGATCGTGGCGCCCAAGGCCGTCGCCGAGAAGTTCCCCGGCGCCCTCGTCATGGCCAACGGCGACACCAAAACCATCGGCGAGTTCAAAATCGACGCCATCCCCATGTACAATCTGAAGCCCGCCGCCGACGGGCAGGTCTATCACGAGAAGGGCCGCGGTAACGGCTACGTCGTCACGTACGGCGGAAAACGTTTCTACTTCGCCGGCGACACCGAGGGCACGCCCGAAATGCGCGCCCTGAAGAACATCGACGTGGCCTTCATCCCCATGAACCTGCCGTACACCATGACGCCGCAGGCCGCCGCCGAGGCCGTCCGCGCCTTCCATCCGCGCGTGGTCTACCCGTATCACTACCGAGGTCAGGACACCGCCATCTTCGCCAAAGCCCTGGAGGGCTCGGGTATCGACGTCCGCCTCCGCGATTGGTACGCCAAATAAGGTAGATGCCTCGCGGCTGGACTCACTGCAAGCTGACTTTTTTCCCGGTGCGCACGCTCTCTCTTGCCGCCTGAAGTATCTCCACGACGATCACGTTGTTCTCCAGCCCGTTCAGCCCCGAAGGCTTGAACTTGCCGCGCGCCATGCCGGTCAGATAGGTGATGGAGTCGCTCTCCGCCGCCGGCAACTCGCCCGGCTTGCGCGTCTCCTCGGCGCGCTGCCCCGGCAAGCGGACTTTCAACCCCTCCCCGCCGGTGGCGATGGCATACCCCTTCTCGCCGTAGACTTCGAAATCCTTGCGGCTGAACGGCCAGTTCCAGGACGCTTGAATCACCCCCTGCGCCTTCGGGTATTGCAGCAGGATGGTGGCTTCGTCATCCACCTTGTCGTAAATCCCCGGCTTCTCGGTCTGCGCTATCGCGGTCACCGCCACCGGGCGCCGATTGTCCATCAGCCACGTCATCAGGTTCGCGCCGTAGCAGCCGAAATCGAACAGCGCCCCGGCGCCGTTCTTCACCGGGTCCGTCAGCCAGGCCAGAAACTCCGGTTGCACGTGGATCTCCTTCGGCCCCTCGTGCCCGTCCATGGCCACCATTCTGCGGATCTCGCCCGCCGCGTTCTGCTCTTTGATCAGTTTCCAGATCTCGCCGTGGCTCTTGTACCATGTGGTCTCGTAATTCACCATCACCGCGATGCCGCTCGCGGCCGCGGCCTTCTGTATGGCGCGCGCCTGCGCCGTATCCACGGCCAGCGGCTTCTCCATCATCACGGCGATTTTGCGCGCCGCGCACGCCTCCACCACCATGGCGTGATCGCTCGTGCTGGTGAATGTGGCCACCGCCTCCGGATGGACGCGGTCCAGCATCGTCCCCAGGTTCTGAAAGAGGATCTCCGGCGCGAAGCCGTTGGTCTTGGCGTAGCTCGCCGTCAAACCGGCATCCGGATCGAAGACGCCGACGATCTCCACATCCTTGCGCATCTTCGCGCTTCTCAGAAATCCCGAGACGTGCCCGTGTACCAGCCCGGCGATGGCCAGGCGCACCGGCTTCGCGTCGGGGGTCTGCGCCCCGAGCACCGCACAAAACGAAACTAGAGCAATCAACCCGCGAGTCATCCCTGTATGATATCAGTGGCATAAGGCTCCGCCTTGTGCATCCGAGCGAAGCTCGGACAAATCCATACCGGAACGTCCGGATATATAATGGAGCGTCGAAGGAGAACACATGATGAAGCGTCACGTTCACATTGCGGTGCTCGCGCTGTTAGCTCTGGCGCCGCTCGCCGCCCAAGCGCCCAAAGGCTGGAAGGTGCGCGCCGATCGCAGCACGTCCGCGACGGACCCCGACGCCGCCGGCGACATCAAATTCGTCACCGAGGGATCGGGTTTCCACGCCACCAATCCGCAAGCCGCGGTGTACTGGAATCCGGCCAATACCGCGGCCGGCATTTATGCGATCAAGGCCACGTTTATTCTGCTGAAGCCCAGCGGCCACACCAACTACTACGGTCTGGTGTTTGGCGGCAACGCCCTCGAAGGCCCCGCGCAGAGCTATCTGTATTTTGTGGTCGCGCAAAACGGGACGTGGCTGATCAAGAGCCGCACCGGCGACGCCACCGCCACCATAGCGCCGAAAACGCCCAACGACGCCGTCAAGAAACCGGATGCCGACGGCAAATCCACCAACTCCCTCGAAGTGCTCGTTGGCGGCGATAAGATCGATTTCGTGGTCAACGGCGTGGTGGTGCACTCGGAACCGAAAACCGGCGCCATGGCCAAGACCGACGGTATTTACGGCATTCGCATCAACCATCTTCTCGAAGTTCAAGTGGACAAACTGGCGAAGTCGAAGTAGCCGCCCGGCGCGATCGCCCGGGCTATTTGGCTGCCGGGTAGCCGTGGAGCTGCGGCCCGACGGCGTTGGAGTAGTTGTAGTTGCCGCGGCGGTCGGCGTCGATCGTCCAGAACATGGCGCCGATCATGCCGGGGTAGCCCTTGGGCTCGCGCAGCTTGTACGTGGTTCCGGCCGGAGCCTTGCCGGTGATGATGTAGTCCATCGCCTGGTTGACGATGGCGGGCGTCGTGTCCCCGGTAAGGAAGCCGACGGCCACTTTATCGGCCGGCACCGGCGGGAAGAATTGTTTGGGATCGCCTCCCACGTTGAAGCCGTGCAGCAGCATTTCCGTCATGGCGGCGTGATAATCCACCGAGCCGGGCTGATAAATCTCGCCATCGAGACCTTCCAGCGGCGGTGTGTTGTAGCTCTGCACATCGATGAAGGAGAGAATGTCGCGGATGGCGTGCGTGATGGCCAGATAAGAGCCGAACTGGCCGCCATAGCTGGGGTAGCCGGAGGGAATCTGCGTGCCTTCGGGCACCAGGCTGATCATGAAGCCCGGGCCGAAATGATCGCGCAGTTGGCGCAGGGCCGAGATCAGGTTCACGATCGAAGGCGTGGTGGGACGCTTGAAGTCCGTGTCGCCCGGACCGATGGAGAGCGACGGGCTTTCGAAGTCGATGTCGATCCCGTCGAAGCCGTACTCGGTGACGATGCGGGTGACGGAGAAGACGAAGTTCGGAACACGCTCGGGATCGGCCAGCGTGAAGTGCTGGCCTCCGCCGCCGAGGGAAATCATTACCTTCTTGCCCTGGCCCTTCAGCCAGGCAATGTCGGCCTTGAACTTTTCGGCATCGAGTCCGGCGGGTGTGCGGAATTGCATGGTCCCTTCCGGCGCATTTTTATCCGGCGTGGAGAAGGCGACGATGATGACGTCCCACTGTGGCGAGACGTCGCGCAGCGAGAAGGTGGAACCCGCGGCGCCGTAGCCGGCCCAGTAGTTGGCGGAGACCAGCCGCGTGGACAGGCCGTCCTCGTCGCGGAAGAACACGAAGTTGGTCGCGAAGTTCAGCCGATCGAGGTACCGGCTGCGGTTGGTCAGCAGCTCCGGCGGCAGGCGGACCTCGTCCAGCGTCAGGGTGGTCGCACCTGGCGGCAAAAGCGGCTTGATGCGCGCGG
>PLDO01000475.1 GCA_003136215.1 Bryobacterales bacterium | reverse complement strand
CAGCCAGCCTTCTTCGCTACCGCCTTCGTCGTCTTCCCCGCGATCGCGCCGGCGGCCACCACTCGGCGCTTCGCGGCTTTCTCAACTTTGCTTCCCTTGGGCATGGCGAGTTCGATACCTCTTGAGGAACTTCGCGGCCTCCTCCATCAGGTAGGCGCCACGTATCTGTTGTTCGTTGAAGCGGCACCACTCCGCATGCTCACCGCGCCCGAACACACACGCCTCGCAACACGTCTCCGGATCCGGCTGGTAAGGGCGGGAAGTGATCTCCGCCATGGCTTCAGCCCCGCCCGCGCGGCATCAGCTCACGCGGCAACTGAATCCTCGGCTGCTCGACTTGCAGCGCCTGGAAATTCAGCGCCACCATGCACGTCGGGACGTTGTGATAGAAGGTGAGAATCCCGGCTGAGGGATTATGCAGCCAACCGACTGCGTCGAGCGGCTGCCGGCAATGCGGACACAGAACGATGGGCAGGGTTGGTTCCGCCGATGGAACTTCGTTTTCCATGGCTATGCCGCCGCCGGCTTCTGCGGCACCACCGACAGCGTACGCGCCCCGGTGCGTTCCTCCACCAGGAAAGCGCTGCGCTCGCTCTTGGGCACGTTCTTGTCCACGCCCTCGCCGAGCGGGATCGTGATCAGCGCCAGGAAGCCATCCAGGCCAATCAGCGCCTTGAGCCGGTTGAACAGCTTCCGCTTGTTCACGATCGTCCGCTCGTTGCGCCTGGCGGTCAGCTGGATCTGGTAGCGCCGGCCGTCGACCACGGCGGGTAAGTCGCCCGGCTTGTCGGCCAGGCTGGCTTCGATTTCTTTCTTCAACAGCTCGTGCTCTTCTTTGATGGGGGCGAAGAGCTGAACCTGCAGGTCCAAGTCGCCATACCGGTCGATCTTGTCTGCCAGGTGGGGGGTGTTCTTTTTGGGGACTTCCGAGAGGGGGGAGGGCATCTATCCAACACAATGCGCTCCCAGCCTCTTTTCGGTAAATGGACTAAATAGTCCTTTTTGGGTACAATCCTCACTAATGGGTCAAATACTTTGACTCCGGGCCCCGTTCACTTCTCTCGGCGGCAGAGACTCATCCTGAGCATGCTATGCCAGGGGCTCAGCGCCAAGGAAATCGCGGCATCGCTCGAAATCGCCGTCGGCACGGCGCACACCCACATCCGCAACTTATACGAAAAAGCCGGAGTCGCCGGCGACCGCCAGTTGATCCTCTACGTCATGCAGCAGCCCCACGCCATGCGGCCGGGACGCGAATGCCACCGCGGCCTTCACCCCGTGGGCCGCGATTGCACCTGCCCCCACTGCCTGGCTATGCTGCTGGCCGCCTGAGCTCCCCGAATCTGCATCGCCACACTGCACTTTTCGCTTTTCCTTTGCGCTGACAAACACAGGGGGATTCACCGCAAACCGGGCAGGGGAATAGAATTGGGGAGGTAAATTCTGGAAGAAAGGGCAAGGGAGCGGCCGCGATTACGCCGCCCCCTTGGGGTACTCACGACGCGGATCGATTGATTCAGCCACTATTCTAGCCCATTTCCGGGCACCTCAAGAGATTTCGACCACCGACGCGCAGCGCCCCCTCCTCAAGATTCGCCGCGCGTGGTGGGCTGTTTGATGACGTGGGACACGCCAACGTGAAAAAGGATAACCAATTCGGCTGGTACTTTTCAATCGATTCACCCGTTTTGTTTCTCTTCCGGATTTGCTATTCTGTCCTCCGTCGGCTTGCAACCGGCTACTGGTTTGAGGCCCCGGCCGCTGATGGCATTTCCCAATGTCTGACGACGGCGGCCGGTCCTCAGCACTCTTTCGTCGGAGTGGTTTTGAAAACAGGCTCACAACCCGCGCATTTACAGCCCAACGGAGGCACAGACGTTGTTCCGCCAGAGATCGCTCCTCCGGAAGTAGCGCTTGACGGTCTCCGGGCTCTGCCCCGTGAAGGCGGAGATGCGCAGCGTGCTCAGGTTGGCCTCGGCCGCGGCGGTCACGAAGCCGGCCCGCAGGGAATGCGCGCCGCATTGCGCCGCATCGATCCCAACGCCCCGCAGGCACTTCTTGACCACGCGGCACACGCTCTCTCCATCCAGCCGCTCGCCGGAGTGCGGCGGCGCCACGCGCGGGAAGAGCGCCCCGGGATAGTGGCCGCGCACGCGCAGCCAAGCCCTCAGAACGCGCGCCGGGTCCGTGTCCCGATGCTTTCCCCTCGGAAGAGCTACCAGCCGTCCCTTGCCCTCCTGATCCTGCTTTTCGCGGCATATTCGCAGGATCACACCCTGGCGGCAGAACTCCACGTCGGCCAGATCGAGCGCTGTCAGGTTCGACCTCCGCAAGGAGGACGCGAAGCCCAACACCAGCAAGGCACGGTTGCGCAGGTCGATGGCGGTGCCGGAGAGCGCGAGGCCAGCCGACATCTGGCGCAGCTCCGCGACGGTGATGGGCCGCATCTGCCTGGGCTTCTCGGCGCGCAGCCGTTGAGCGCCCAGCAGCAACTCGCCCACCTCGCCGGTGACGGGCGAGGGCAATCCGGCTTCCCGGTGCTGGTAGGCGATGGCGAACTTACGCCGGCGCGCCGTGGTGATCTTGTTCCCCTGGGCCAAAAGGGAAGTCAGGTGCAGGCCCACCGTTTCCGCAGTGGCCGGCAGCGCGGCCAAGTGAAAGCGGCAGCAAAACTTCTCGAACATGAGCCAGTCGTAGCGATAGCCGACTATCGTGTTGCGCGCCATCAGTCCCGATCTCAGTTTGCTTTGGACCAGGCGCAGCTCCGCAATTGTAGCGGTAAAATCTGTGGCAGCCATTCTTGCTCCAGTAAAGCGAGGGTGGTCAGGCCAGCCGGAGTGTTCATAGCACCCCGGCCGGCCGCTTTCACTCTACTCCCCGGCGCACGCAGCTGGCGGTACTCCGAGTACTACAAGAATGGGGTTCCGGGCAGGCGTTGCAACTCAGAATTGTAACGCGTCCCGCGCGGCGCCAGGCTGCTTGGCAAATGCCGCCCTTCGTGCGAGATTGGTCCCTGGAGCCGGAGGGAACTCATGACCGGAGCGGATTTTCGACGCATCGCCCTCGATATGCCGGGGGCCGTGGAGGGCTCCCATTTCGGTAACGCCGATTTCCGGGTGAACGGAAAGATCTTTGCCACCCTGGCGCTGGAAAAACAGGGCTTCGGCGTGCTGCTGCTGTCGCCGGAAGAGCAGGCCGGGATGGTGGAGGATGCCCCCGAGGTGTTTTCACCCGTCCCGGGCGGATGGGGCCGTAAAGGGTCCACCCGGGTGTGCCTCGCCACGGTGCCGCCCGCCATCCTGGAGGCTGCCTTGCGCACCGCCTGGAGGAAGCGCGCCCGCGCCCGCCATTAAGCGCAACATGCTGCGTGATGATACAGTAACGCCTGAAAGGATCTGAAATGAATCGTAAAGTTTACGCCGCAATTCTCCCCGTCCTGGGCTTCACCGTTTGGGCGATGGCCCAAACTCCGGCCGACCCCCTGATTGAAGGGCTCCGTAACGTCGAAGTGGCTTCCGTGGCCGACGCCATCGAACAACTCTATGGCCAGAAGGCGTACATGTCTCACGACATGCGCCCCATTGCGAAGACCAAGTTCGCCGGCCCCGCCTACACCGTACTTTTGAAAAAGGAAGAGCACAAGGAAGGTTCCAAGGCGTCGCAGGGCATGCTGGATGCCATCGACGCCGCGCCTCCCGGATCGGTTTACGTCATGGTGCTGGAGGACGGGTTGGACTACGCGGGCATGGGCGCCCTCATGACCACGGCCATGAAGGTGCGCGGCCTTACCGCGGCCGTTGTCGATGGCTCGGTGCGCGACACCCCGCAACTCGGCCGCATTCAATTCCCCGTCTTCAGCCGCGGCATCGCCCCCTCCACCACCATCAATCATTACCGCTTTGCCGGCTCCCAGATTCCCGTCACCTGCGCCGGAGCCAAAGTGAACCCCGGCGATATCATCGTGGCCGATGAGGATGGCGTGGCCGTGGTGCCGAAAGCGCACGCCGCCGAAGTGCTCAAGAAGGCCGAAGAGCTGGATAACACCGAACACACCATGCTTCCATTCATCGAGAAGTTCAAATCCATCAAGGAAGCGGTTGCCAAGTTTGGCCGCATCTGAGGAGCGCACACCGTGGTCACAAACGGCCGCATCAAACAGTCGCTGGCGTACTGGTGTCTCAACGCCACCGAGTGGCAGTGGAGTATCGATCGCATCTGCGAAACCGCGGTCCGTTTGGGCTGCCCGGCCGTCGAACTGGCGCCGCCGGAGTTATGGCCGGTGGTGGCCAGGTACGGCTTGCGTAACGCCCTGGTGCTCAACGGCATGCCCGGCCCCGAGTTTGCCAGGGGGTTGAACAACCCGCGGAACCACGAGGAGATTTTCGCGCGCACCAAGGGAATTATCGACCAGTGCGCCGATTTCGGCATCCCCAACGTCCTCGCCTTTACGGGCTATCGCTGGGTGGATGCGTTCGATCCCGCGAGCGGCGAAATCTCCCGCGAACAAGGGGCGGAGAGCACCATCGCGGGCTTGCGCGAACTGGCCAGCTACGCCGCCCCCAGGAACGTCACCATCGTCCTGGAGCAACTCAATACGCGCGATAGTTCGCACCCCATGAAGGGGCACCCGGGGTACCAGGGCGACGACATCGACTACTGCGCCGAGCTCATCCGCCAAGTCGATTCCCCGCACGCCAAACTGCTCTTCGATGTGTACCACGTGGCCATCATGAACGGCGATGTGATCCGCCGCCTTCGGCAGTATGCCCACCTGCTCGGCCACATACACGTGGCCGGCGTGCCGGGGCGCGGCGAATTGGACGGACGGCAGGAGATCCAGTATCCCGCGGTCATGCGCACGCTGCTCGAAATCGGCTACCAGGGCTACGTGGGACAGGAGTTCATCCCGACGCGCGATCCCGACGAGGGGCTGCAAGAGGCCGTCACCCTCTGCGACGTTTGACGTGGCATAAGGCTCCGCCGGCTCCGCCTTGTGCATCAGAGCCAAGCTCGGATCCGCAGATTGGCCATTCGCGCCGCGNNCTGCCTGCATAGGTGGGGCATGATTCAGCTTGCCATCCGAGCGAAGCTCGGACGTCTTAAACTTACTTACCCAGCACCAACACGCCCCACGGCTTCTCGCCCACCTTCACCTTCTTGACCACGGTGTGCGTCACCGCATCGACGACCGACACGTCGTTGGATGGGCCGTTGGCGGTGAATAGCAGCTTCTCATCCGGCGAGAGCGCGATACCCCAGGGGCGGTCGCCCACTTCGAAGGATGCCGCGATGTTGCCGGTAGCCGTTTCCAGTACCACCACCTTCTTGCCGCGCCCGGTGGTGATGTAGAGTTTCGCTCCGTCGCGCGTCATGGCCATGCCCATGGGCTTCAGCCCGGCGCCCACGTTGATGGTCTGCGCCACTTCGAGCTTGCCGGTGTCGATCACGCTCACGGTGGCGTCGTTCTCATTGGTGACGTAGGCGCGCGAGCCATCCGGCAGAAAGACGATGCCGCGCGGGCGCCGCCCCACCGCGATCGTCTTGACGGCCTGCCGCGTGGCGGTGTCCACCACGGTGACGGTGCCCTTATCCTCGCTGGTCACGTAAACGAATTTCGCATCGGGGGTGAGCGTCACTCCTTCGGGTTCGGCGCCGGTGGGCACGGTGGAGAGGACGGTGCCCTTGACGGGGTCCACGAAACTCAGCCCCGCGGCGTCTTCGTTGGAAACGTAGAGCAGGCCGTCCTTGCCCACGGCGAACTGTTCCGGATCGCTGCCGCCGGGCACTTTGCGCAGCAGCTTGTTCTGCGCTACATCGAAGACGCCGATGCCGTCGGCGCTCTTGTCGGGCGGGGGCAGGGTGCTCTCATCCACGCCCGGGGGCGCGAAGGGCGAACCGCTGAGCGCCAGGAAAATCTGCGTGCCGTCGGCGCTCGCGTGGATGCCGCGCGCCCGCTTGCCGATGGCGACCGTGGCCGTGGCCACCATCCTTTCCGGATCGATCACGGTTAAATCGCCCGAGCCTTCATTGCTGATGTAGACACGGTAGGCGGGACCGCCGGGCGCGCAGGAAGTGAGCAGCGCCACAAGCAGCGGGACGGCGGAGACGGCGAAGTTTTTCATGGTGGGATCTCTAGCGATAGGTGAAGTTGACTGCCACGGAACCGGCGGCGGCAACGTGGACCTGCTGCTCCAGTTTGCCGAGCTTCTCATGCCACACGGCGACGGTGTAATCGCCCGGCGGAACGTCGTTCCATTGGAACGCGCCGTCCGCACCCGTGACGGCGAAATAGGGGTGGTCCACCACGCCGATGTAGGAGTGCATCCACGCGTGGATGTTGCACTTTACCGGGATCATGATTTCCGGCCGGGCGAAGCGGTGTTCCAGGGTGAGGGCCTGCGGCGCCTGCTCCTGGTTCCACTCTCGATTATTCACCGGCATGGGATGGACGTTGTGCGCCACCGCGTCGCCGTTCTTGAGGTCCAGTGTCTGCCCGGCGCGCATGCCGATAATCCGCGGCACGAACATGCACCCGTGCTGATCCAAAATCACGGCTTCGGTGTTGGGCTCAAACTTCTTGCCTTCCAGGCCGGTCTGTATGTAGACGAACGCGTTGGCCAGCCCGCCGTTTTTTCCGGTCAGCACGGCGTCGTCGTAGACGGGCTTTCCGGCTTGCGCCTTCTGGCAGCCTTCGTCCGCCTCCATGGAGATCGCCTGCCGGGCGGGCTTGGCGCCGCGAAACGCGATAACGCCGGCGACCGTACCGGCGGTGGCCGCATCCACGTGGAAATACTCCACCGGCTTGGCTGCTTCGACCGCCTTCTTTTCCTCAACCGGAGGCTTGCCGCAAGCGGCCGCCAGCAGAGCCGCCGCGAAGATCGGCAACCCTCTCATTGCACGCGGGCGGAGGGCGCCTGCGGATTGCCCGGGCCGAAATGCTTGAGCAGCACCAGGTTCTCCGTGGCGCTTTGGTTGGTGAGTAGCACCCCATTGGCGGCGGCGTCCGCGGTGACGAACAGTTCGTCGCTGGTCATCTGCCCATAGCGGATCATCGAGGGTGTCTCCACTTCGTGCTTGCCGATGGAGCCATAGCCTTGGGTGAGAATCAGCCCGTAGGCGGCCGCGTCGGTGATGGTGACGGAGCGTCCCGGGAACACCGTCAGTTCCTTGGCGGAGTAATTCGGCGTCGAGTAGACGATCCACTTTTCGCAGTACCCGGCATCGGCCATGGAATCGAGCGGCGCCACCGGAGTTGGATCGAAGTGGCGATGCTTATAGAATTCGGGATCGGTATTGGCGTCCCAATCCAGCATGTCGAGCAAATAGTCCAGATCGTGATGATGCTCGGGCGGCACGTCCTTCACCAGCAGGTCCCAGGGCACCGTGCGGCCTTCCACCAGCGATTGATACATGGCGAAGACGTCGGAGTTGACTTGCGGTTCGTAGGTGACCAGCGACCCGGGCGCGTGCAGGATGCCGGCGTCGATCTGCCAGCCGGTCCCGGGCTTGAGCCGGTACGCGCGCGACAGGTCGAGCATGCCGTTGTCGCCTTCGTTCCAGCGTTCCAGGCAACGGCGCACATCGTCGCGCGTGGTGCCGGGTTCCAGGCCCATAAACGTGTAGGGGAAGTTGTTGCCCGCGAAGTTGTACTGCGGCGGGAAGTAGTAGGCTTCGGGCTTGCCCTTCTGTCCCACGCGGGCGGCGAACTCGTCGGTCTGATGCAGGTGGTGCGGAATCGGACCGAGGTTATCGAAGAACTTGCAGAGCAGGTTCCAGCCGCCGTATTTCTGCATCACGGCCGCGCCCAGAAACTGGTTGCCCACCGTTTCGATGGCCTCCTTGAGCAGAGCCTTCTTGCCCTGGAACTCGATGTAACTGAGTCCCTCGTCTTCTCCAGTCAGTGGACCGTTCGCGGCCTTGGTGGTCGACGAAAACCATCGTTCGTCGATGCCTCCGCGGTGCGCGCCGTAGGCGTAGAGATCGCGCGGATCGAGTTTCAGCCTTCCGCCCGGCATCAGAAATGCCCGGGGAACCCAGCAAGGCGCGAGGCGTACGATGCCATCGCCCGCCAGCAAGGCATCGGTAATGAGAGATTTGTTCGACATGGAAAAGGCCGCAGAGTCGTCACTTGAAACGACTCAAACCGCAACGCACAGCTTATACAATTGTGTTCGGACCTGTCAAGGACGCCTTCCTGAGGCGAAATGGCAAGCTACCTGCTCCTCTTTGGTATTCGAGTCGCTATGTCACAGAAATTCATCTCAACTGCGCGTACCTGCGCAATGCTTGTGGGTGCTTTGACACTCTTTTCGTCCGCTCTGGACGCACAGGTTCCGGAGGTCGACAACAAGCTGCTATTTCATTACGTAAAATACCTCGAACGTTGGCCAGCCGATGCGGAGTTGACGGCCGGCGCTCCGAAGGTATCCTTCGCGATCCCCGGCATGTTTGAAGTAACGGTCGAGCGCACGCGCATGGGCCGGGTCGTAGAGCGACGCGTCTACTTCGTCAGCGCCGACGGCCAGCACTTCCTCAAAGGCGATCCGTTCGCCATCGGCGACAAGCCGTTCGACGCCCGCATCGCTCGTCTGAAGCGACAGTCCTCGCCTGGCATCGGACCCGCGGACGCCCCCGTCACGCTCAGCGTGTTCGAGGACTTCCAGTGTCCGGACTGCGCCGATGAGGCGAAAATGGTGAAGGAGCAACTGTCCGCCGAGTTCGGCAAACAAGTGCGAATCGTGTTCCACGACTATCCGCTCGTCCAGCACAAATGGGCCATGCCTGCGGCGATCGCAGGCCGCTGCGCGTTCCGCTCCGGCAACGATCTTTTCTGGAATTATTACACCTGGGTTTTTGCACATCAGCGCGAAATCAATGAGCGTAACTTCCCGGCGAAACTCGCCGAATGGGCGAAGGGCGCCAAGGCCGGCGACGGGTTCGCAGGCTGCGTCGCCAGCCGCGCAACGGAGAATGAAGTGAACGCCAGCATCGCCGATGCGCTGTCGCTCGAAGTGCAGGGCACGCCCACGCTGTTCCTGAACGGACGCATGCTGCCGATGCTGTTTCCGAACGGCCAGATGGTGCCGCCCGAATCGCAATTCACCGCCATCAAGTGGCTCATCCAATTCGAAATGAACGTCATCCCTCCCGCCGACGCCTGCTGCCTCGCGGGTGGCCCTGGGAATTAAGCACATCGTTGCCTTCTTGTAGGGCGGCCAATCCTGGCTGCAGCCGCGTTTCAGGCGGCTTCCGAGCGTTTCTGTCCCGCATGGAACCGCCATGCGTCAGCATGCGGACAGACGAGATAATCCTCGCTAACAAAATCGCCGGAACATCCTACTAGTCAAGCGTGAACGTATACAGCGTATCGCCCGCCGCAATTAGGATGTACTGGTGCCCGTCCAGCATGTACGTCTCTGGCGCGTTCGAAACATTTCCCAGCCGCGTGTGCCAGAGAATTTTGCCGTTCGCTGGATCGTACGCCACCAGGTTGCCGCTCAAATCGCCCGCGAACAAAAGCTTGCCCGCCGTGGTCAGGATGCCGTTCCCGAGATTCCCTCCGGTGCCCGGATAGCGATGCCTCCACGCGACCTTCCCGGTCTTGTAATCGATCGCGGTCAGGTACGCGCCCATCGATCCAACGCCCAGTTCATCCTTGCCGCCCAGTCCCATCGCCCCTCGCGGATCGGTCTCCGTCAGGTAGTACATCGCGTAGGAATCGTTCGAAGGGACGTAAAATAACCCCGTATCCGGCGAATACGCAGGCGGAGGCCAATTCGTCGTGCCTCCATTGTTCGGCGATACCAGTGCGCCGGGGACGGTCGAATCTTTTTCCGGATCGCGCATCGGCTGGCCATCTTTATTCAGCCCCTTGGCCCAATTGACGGTATCCGAATACTTGCTCGTCACCAGATGCTCGCCCGTCACGCGATCCAGCGTGAAGTAGTATCCGTTGCGGCTCGCATGGAGCACCATCTTGCGAGGCTTGCCGTTAAATTCTCCGTCTACCAGAATTGGCGTTTCGGTCGAATCCNNGTACAGGTTGTCGCCCTTGCGCCCCGGCGAATCCATGTACGCAGGCGACGGATTGCCCGTGCCGACGATATAAAGATGCGTCTCCGGATCGTAAGCCCCCGGGATCCAAACGTTGCCTCCGCCGTGTTTCGCCGTGTCGATATCGCCCCACGTGGCCATCGCCGGATCGTTCTTCGTGGTCGGCACCGAATACCATTTCCATTGCACGTCGCCCGTCTCCGGATCGAACGATTGCAAGAATCCGGGTTCGTCCAGATCGTCGCCCGTGCCCACTAGAATGTGATTGCCGATCACAATCGGCGCCATCGTCGAAAAATACTGCAAGTTGAAATCGGCGATCTCTTTGTGCCACCGCTCTTTTCCGGTCTTCGCGTCCAGGCACACCAGGTAATCGTCCGGAGTCTCCATGTACAGCCAGTTCCCCCACATCCCCAGTCCGCGATTGCCGATGTGAGTGCCGCCCTTTGTCCGCCAGAAGTAATGCCACAACTCGTGCCCGTCGCGGGCGTCCACCGCCCACGCATTATCCGGCGTCGAGAAATACAAAATTCCGTTGATTTCCAGAATCGACGCGCGGATGTTCGTTCCACCGCCCCCGCCGCCNNGAATCCGTGGTCGCGACTCCTCCCACAATCGCCGGCGCAGCCCCTCGTCCCCCACCGCCCGATCCGCTGGTCACTCTGGTCACCCGTCCCAGCGTCAGGTTCTTTACATTCGATTGGTTGATCTGCGTCAGCGCACTATATCGCTTTCCGCTATAGTCGCCCGAATACGTCGGCCACGAATCGCCCAAAGGTTTCGTCAAAAGGGCCGGATCGAGAGGACCCTGCGCTAACGCGACCGCTGTTAAAAACGAGCCAAGAAAAAAAGTTTTCATTTCACCGTCACCAGATACGCAGTCAGGTTATGAATATCTTTGTCGCTATAGACGCGCAGCAGATCCTTGTGCGGCTGTAGCGGATCGTGAATCTCGACCTTCGGCTTCTCGCCATCGCGCCGAAATGTGCGCTGGGTTCCCTCCGCATCGGCCAGCGTAACAATAAAATCGTCGACCCGCACCAGCCGCCCCTCGACCTTCTGACCCGCGGGCGTGATCACCGTCACCGTGGTCGGCGGAACGTTCGCGGGCGTCGCGCCGCGCCCTCGCCCCCCGCCGCCGCGTCGCCGCCGTGGCAGAACTGGCAGTTCACGCCGTCCAGCGCTTTGCCCCTCTCCACCATCGCCGGATCGGAAGGAGGATGCTGCGGAAACGCATTCGCGAATCCACCTCCTCCGCCCCCTCCTCGACCACCTCTACCGCCCGCCGGAGGCTGTGCCGGGGGTTGTGCCGCCGCCGCGATGGCCCAACACGGCTAGCGTAACTGGAACAACAAAGGTCTTCATCGTGAACACCCAAATATGGTAGCGACTTCGATCAGGGTGTAGTGTAGAGGTGAGGATATAAATATGGACAAGAGATTAGCGAAGCGTCACAAGCGTCAGGTTTCGCGCGAAAAAAGCAAAGTGCGCCTCTCCGAGCCCGACTTAAGAACGCCGGAGCAGATCGAAGCCGCCAGGGAAGCCAGCCGTCACGATGGCGCGCGTGGCAATCAACCCAAGGTCGCCGTCTCCGGACAGGGTTTCCGGAACGCTCTCGCCACTTCCACCGGAAGCGCCGCCAAGACGGGCGCCTGATACCCG
>PLDO01000051.1 GCA_003136215.1 Bryobacterales bacterium | reverse complement strand
GCGCGCTTCTGGTCCAGCTTTCGGAACTCACGGGATCTGGCCATCGTGGGACTGATGCTGCTGCAGGGGCTTCGATCGCAAGAAGTACTGGATCTGCGGCGGGAGGATTTGCTGTTATCGGAATCGCAGATCCGGGTGCGCGGCAAAGGCAACAAGACCCGATTCCTGCCGCTGGCCCCGGAAGCAACGGAGCTCCTTGACCACTATCTGCGGCTCGAACGGCCGCAGACTNNCAGCCTGCCCGCACTGATGCAGTTGATGGGCCACGCGCGGATTGAAACGACGATGGTCTATGTCGAAGTCACCCCTCTTGAGGTCTATCAGCAGTATGCGAAAGCTGTGGCGCAGCACATTAGACCCATACCAGGGACAGTACCGTGAAACTCAGCCGCTACGCTCCGCTGGAACATCCGTTGGTCCAGCAGTTTCAGAGAGCCATTGATTCCCTGACGGCAGCCCTTGCTCCGGCCTCAGTTCGTCAGTATCGTGCCGTCGCCCGCTGTTTTCTCATCTATCTTGGTGAGCAGCATCCCGCCATTGATTCGCTGAATCAATTGCGCCGCGATCCCCACATTCTCGACTGGTTTGTCGATCTACGTTCCCAGAACTTGGCGCCCGCCGTCTACATCGCTCGCCTGCTGCTCATGCGCTGCATGCTGGAAGAGCTTGCCTGGAGCACGCAAGCCCCCGACCTCGCCCACTTGATCCGTCGTGAGGACATTCCGCGTGCTCCGCAACGGCTGCCACGCGCCCTGACACCCCAGCAGGATCAGTTAATTCAGCAGGAACTGCTCCGCCGCAATGATCTGCCCTCCAATGTCCTGCTGCTGATGCGCCACACCGGAATGCGCATCGGAGAATGTGTCGATCTTGAATATGATTGCCTCCATAATGCCAGCCCGGATCGATGGGCGATTCACGTTCCTCTCGGGAAGTTGAAGACCGAGCGCATGGTCCCGATCGACTCGTTTGTTTGTCAGATCGTCCATCGCTTGCGCTTCTTCCGTTCTTTCGACCCACTCCCGTTTGACGGTAGGCTCCTGGCTCGTCCACGCAACAAGCAGACTCTTGTCAAGCAACTGCGTTCTTACCTTCCCGATGTTGTCGCTGCCGTCGGCATCCCCACCCGCATCGTTCCGCACCAGCTCAGGCACACATATGCCAGTGAGATGGTACGCGCAGGGGTAGGTTTGCCTGCGCTCATGAAGCTGCTCGGGCACGTTAATCCCGAGATGACCATGCGCTACGTGGACGTTGCTGGAGCCGACCTGCAGCGGGAGTTTCATCTGGCCCGATCGCAACCCCGCCATCTCACACCGCAACCGAAAGCGCCGAGCTTCTCACCGCGCGGTGGTCTGGACGGTGTCATCGATTCGCTGCTGTTCGCTCAGCATGCCATCGAGATGTTCCGCCGCTCGCTGCCGAACGGCGCGCCGAAGGATCGTCTCGACCAGCTCACCAATCGACTCACCAAAATCCTCGCGGAAACCCGCAAACTCAAACCCACCGGATAGCGGGCAGAGATTGGCCGTATAAGGCGACGTCTCGCTCATGTGGATTCGACGCATAGCAGGCTACAAGCACCCAAGACAATGAGGGTTGGTGGTACACTTCTCCCGGATGACGACCTACATTCTCGGGGCAGGCGCCTCGCATGATGCCGGGTACCCGCTCTGCTGTGAACTGTGGTCAAGGATGGCTGCTTGGGTCATCAAGACTGAACCTCCAGAGTCAGAGTATCTGGAGGCAATTCGAACGGTTAACGCACGGGCCACACCGATTGTGGACGTGGAGCAGGGTTACGGCCGTAGCTTCGAAGCGGATTGGGACGAACCGGGCTCGGATGTGACGGTACTGAAACTTCATGGCAGCATCAACTGGATTGGTTCGCTATTTGGCGGAGCCCGAGGCGGCCATTTCGGAGGGTTTTCCAGCAGCCTCGGCCCCAGGCCATTTGTCGACAACGTGGACCTCGCGTTTCCCGACTATCCAAAGGGCGTTCTTGACAAGAGCTTCCCGGGTGGAGGCGTACTTGATGGAGCGCCTACCGTCGTGTTACCCACTTATGAAAAGCAGTTTTTGGTCCAGACGTCCGTGGGTAAAGAGTGGATTCCGTTCTATTCGTCGCTCTGGTCCCAGGCGGGTGAATTCCTGGAAAAGTCGGAACGGGTCGTCATTATCGGCTACAGTATGCCCTCCGCCGATCGGCAAGCCGGCGAGTTGATTCTTTCTAAGAGCAACAAATGCGCGGATGTCTTCGTCTGTTGTGCCTCCTCAAACGAGAGCTTGGCAGCACGGTTTCGCGATCATGGCTTTCTACACGTGCATCAAATTGGAGGCTTTGCAGAGTGGCTTTTCGACCCACGGTCGACGAAATAGACGTGAGCGAGGCGTGGACGCTCCTTTGAGCGAGACAACGTCGCGCCCTGCCGAGAACCCGCTCACCTTGACGTATCACGCACTACTCGGACATTGGGCTGGAATTCCTCCATAGGCGGTGTTGTTGGCCCGAATCGCCATCTGGGAAACCAGTCTTCCTCACGCGATCAACCGACCGTCCCCATTCGATCATTCGATCCCTGAAGTGAACCGTATTGGACTTAGAATGAACTTTTGCGGCGTCCGCCACGCAGACGCGGCCAGGACATTTTCGGGAGGCGGTAATGCGGTCGCTCCGGGCAATACCATCCGTCGGCGTTTTTCTTTTGATTTCCCAATCGGGGCTGCCTGCCCAGACGCTCTCCCGGGACTATCCGGTCAAGCCGGTTCCCTTCACGGCGGTGCACTTCAACGACACGTTCTGGCTCCCGCGCATCGAGACGAACCGGAAAGTGACCATTCCCTTCGCCTTTCGGAAATGCGAAGAGACCGGGCGCGTCTACAATTTCGAGCGGGCAGGCGCCGTCCTCAAGGGCGAGACGGTCGCCGACAAGACCGCTCCCGGATATCCTTTCGACGACACCGACATCTACAAAGTGATCGAGGGCGCCGCCTACACCCTCGGCGTGGTGCCCGATTCCAAGCTGGAAGCCTATGTCGATGGCCTGGTCGGGAAGATCGCGGCTGCGCAGGAGCCGGATGGTTACCTGTACACCACGCGCACCATCGACCCGCTGCACCCCCATCCCTGGGCCGGCACAAAGCGCTGGGAAAAAGAAGAGGTCTTGAGCCACGAACTCTACAACCTGGGCCACCTGTATGAAGCCGCCGTGGCCTACTATCAGGCCACCGGCAAACGCCAGCTGCTCGATGTCGCGCTCCGCACGGCCGACCTTCTGGACAGCACATTCGGCCCGGGCAAGCAGACCATCTGGCCCGGCCACCAGATCGCCGAAATGGGGTTGGTGAAGCTCTATCGGACCAGCGGCGACAGCCGCTATCTCAATCTGGCGAAATTCCTGCTGGACTCCCGCGGCAATGGCAGCGCCTATAACCAGTCCGACATCCCCATCGTCCAACAGAAAGACGCGGTGGGCCACGCCGTGCGGGCCACGTACATGTATTCGGGAATTGCGGATGTGGCCGCCCTCACCGGCAACGAATCCTATGTCGGCGCCATCGACCGGCTGTGGGAGAGCGTCGCGGGGAGAAAAATGTACATCACCGGCGGCATCGGCTCGACAGCCGCGGGCGAGGCGTTTGGCGGCGACTACGAACTGCCGAACATGAGCGCCTACAACGAGACGTGCGCCGCGATTGGCAACGACTACTGGAACGAGCGGCTATTCCTGCTGCATGCCGACGCCCGATACATCGACGTGATGGAGCGGACGCTTTACAATGGCCTGATTTCCGGCGTTTCGCTGGATGGTAAGAGCTTTTTCTATCCGAACCCGCTCGAATCGTCGGGCCAGCACGAGCGCAGCCCCTGGTTTGGCTGCGCCTGCTGTCCCGGGAACATTACCCGGTTCCTGGCGTCCGTGCCGGGCTACGTTTATGCGCAACAGGGCGATCATCTCTACATCAACCTGTTTGTCGGCAATACCGCCGATATCCAGATGGACCGCACCACCGTCCACGTGGCGCAGGAAACGCGCTACCCATGGGACGGAGCCGTCAAGATCACCGTGACGCCGAAGGAAAGCGGAGATTTCACCATCCACGTCCGCATCCCCGGTTGGGCGCGCAACCAGGCCTCTCCGACGGGCCTCTATGCTTTCGCGGACAAAAGCGACGCGCCGGCGGTGCTAAGAGTAAACGGCCAGCCGGTGTCGCTGGACATCCAAAAAGGTTACGCCGGAATATCGCGCCAGTGGAAGGCCGGGGACGTGATCGAGCTGCATCTGCCGATGCCCGTCCGGCGGGTACTGGCCAACGACGCCGTGGCGGCCGACCGCGGCAGGGTAGCCTTGCAGCGCGGCCCCATCGTCTTCTGCGCCGAATGGCCGGACAACCCCGGCGGACACGTCCGCAATCTCGTGCTGCCGCGCAACGCTGTCCTGAAAGCGGTGTTCCGGCCTGAACTTCTGAAGGGCGTGGTGCAAATATCGGGCAGCGGAACGGCCCTGATCCTTGACAAGGTGGGGAAGGTCGAGCGCAAGCCGCAGCTCATCACGGCGATCCCGTACTACGCGTGGGCGCATCGCGGCCCCGGGGAAATGCTGGTGTGGCTGCCCGAGTCCGAGGCGGCGGGGCGCCCCCTGCCGGTGCCCACCCTCGCCTCCACCAGCAGCGTGACGTCCTCCGTTGCAAAGAACACGGGCGCGATTCGCGACGGTGAAATACCGCGCGCTTCGCGGGAGCATAATCCCTACGGCGATTTCGACTGGTCGCCCAAAGCAGGCACCACCGAATGGGTGCAATACACTTTCGCGAAAGCCAGCCGGATTTCGTCCACCGCGGTCTACTGGATCGACAGCGGCGACTGCAAGCTGCCCAAGTCCTGGCGGGTCCTGTATCGGGACGGAACCTCGTGGAAGCCGGTGGAAAACCGCGATCCCTATGCGACCGCGCCCGACCGGTTCAACCAGGTGACCTTCGCCCCCGTAGTCGCCACCGGCCTTCGCCTGGAAGTTGCCCAGGAACCGGAGCACACCGCGGGCATACACGAATGGAAAGTCGAATAACGGCGAAGGCGCCGGCTGGTCCTGCCGCTACTTCGTGCAGATCATCCGATTCCCCCGCAGCAGGATTCTCTGAAACGAGTGATAGGTCGTGCCGTCCGGAGCCTTCTCCTCGCCGAAGAAAGTCAGGTGCACCACGTCGTATAGCGCCGGCTTTCCAGTGGCCTGATTGACGATGTCGTAGGTCGCGGAACGGCGGTTCATCTCTTGCGGGTCCCAGGTGAACCGGAAGGTGCCGCCGGTAACTGCCAGCGTGCCCTGGTCCAGCACCGTGCCGGGGATCAGCGCGGCGTACGCAACGGATGACGCGGTGCTGTGCCCGGTGATGGTGGTTCCGATTTTCGGATCGAACATCGATTCCACCGGCAGATCGAAGCGCAGTCCCGCCGCGTTGGCGGGCGGGTTGGATTCGACCACGTAGAGGAACCCGCCTTCGGGCGGCAGTCCAGGCATTACCGCGGGGTTTCCATTCCACTCGCCGGAGAGGTGGAACTTGTATATGCCGGGAGCATCCAATGTCCATTTGTCGCCGGCCCAGCTGCCGGTGGCGTCGGCGACACCACTGGTCACCATCCGATGTCCATCCGGAAACTCGAGTTCGAAGGTAAGACTCGCCGGCAGCACGGGGTCGACCTGCACCGCGGCGCCGAACACGGTGCCGGTCTGGTAGGTCATGCCTGGGCGCGTGCCCACCAGGAAGAGCCGCCCGGTCTGGTTGTACGGACCGCGCAGGTCTTCGGAGCCGGCGGCGATCACGCGATTATTGTTTGTCCCGCCGGGCAGCATGAATGCGCTGGAAAGATAACCCGCGTACTGCGGCGCCTGGCCGTGGGGGCGCATCACCACACCGCCGATGAGCCGGTAGATATCGCCGGTGGTATCTCCGTTTGGCGCCGCGTTGATTTGCCCGCCGGAGGCGTTGTTGCTGGTCTTCCAATAGGGCGCGCGCGTGCCGCTATCGGCCACGATGAAGCGGCCCATGAAGCCGGGACGGGGCGCGGCGCCGTAGTAATACTGCCAGGCTGCGATGTACTCGGGGAACATGTGCGGGGAAAGGCCGTTGGATGTCTGGATGGCCAGGTTGGTCAGCCCGATACCCTGCATGCCGGTGTCGTACGGCAGGGGACTGTCCTTGTAGTCGTAACTCAGCACCGGCTCGATTTTGTTATCGCCCTGGCCTTCACTGGCGATCAGCAGCACGTCGCCGGAGTTGAACGGGAAATTGATGTGCTGGAGATGCGCGACGCCGCTGGCGTCGGTGTAGCCTTCCGTCCCGGTATCGCCGCGGTCCAGCAGTTTGCCGCCAATGTCCACCTTCTTGCCGCGCGCCACCAGATTGCCGGACGGGTCGTACACG
The DNA here is from genome assembly GCA_003136215.1 of Bryobacterales bacterium. Taxonomy (GTDB): domain Bacteria; phylum Acidobacteriota; class Terriglobia; order Bryobacterales; family Bryobacteraceae; genus Solibacter. The sequence goes on along the minus strand of PLDO01000051.1, from coordinate 3,462 downwards.
ACTCCCGCGTGGCGCATCGCGCTGACCCACAGGGTGCCGTGCGAATCGACGTACTTGGCGAGCACTTTGGCGGAATACTCGCCGGGTTGTGTGAAATTGAGGGGCAGCACGCCCTGCGCCGCGCCGAAGATACCGGCCGCGGTGGCTTTCCCCGTATAGCTGACCGTGACGGCGGCAGTGGGGTCGGAGTTCGGGAACAGGGTTGCCGTAACGGCGACATCGGCGGGCAGCGGCGGGTTGAACGCGATGTCGCGGCCGTAGTGGTTGCCCACCGGATAGGCCATCCCCTGGAAGGTAGCGGTAGCCAGCGTCATGCGTTCGGCGATCCAGAAATGGTACGTGCCGCCGCCGGGGTATCGGTTGCCCCAAATGTCCTGCGTGTAGCCGGACACCTTTACGGTGTAGTTGCCATAAGCGGGAGGTTTCCATGCGGTGAACGCGGCCGCCTTAGTGGTGGGCCACTGTCCCTTGGCGCCGGCCCAGCGCGCTGTGCCGAGATCGGTCACGCTGCCGTCCGGATTGGCGATCTGGACGGAAAGCTGGCCCTGGGTGTAGTCCCACGGGATATTGTTGCGCAGCTCGATGGTATCGGTGGGGAACTGAGGTTCCAGCGAATAGGCCTGCTTGATCTTGCCGGTGACGTCGTAAAGCGGCAAAATCACTTCGTCGGGAATGATGAAGCGGTTGGACAACGCGAAACGGCCCCGGTCTTCGTCCGCGACCACGCCCTGGTAGCCGTTGGAATTGTAGGCGGCCAGCAGCGTCCATGGCAGACGCGGCTCGATCAGGCCGGCGTCGACATACTTGCCCGAAACATGCGTGCCGCTGACGCGCACCGGCGGAGCGTACATCTGCGACTCGGTGGGGTCGCCCTTGAAGAACGGCCGGCGCGCGAAGGTCTCGCCGTTGAGGCTGTAGAATCGCTTGCCGGCGGTAACGCCATAGTCGAGCCGCAGGCGATAGATGCCCGGCGGCATGTCCGCGGGCAGCGCCTGCCGCACGTCGAGCGTGATCGAACGCTGGCCGGTGGTGCTCGCTGCCGGCAGGGCTTTGGTGGCGAATTGGTCCACGGGCGTGTGGAACGTGTAGCCGCCGAAGCGGTCCGTGATCGCGCCCTGAATGCCGCCTTCGATCCCGAGGCCGGTGGGCGTCAGCAGGGTGGACATGCGCTCGTCGCTAGCCAGCCGGATCCAGCCGTCGCTATCGAAGGTGCGTTCCGCGGTCACCAGCAGACAGACGCCATCCAGCTTGAGGCCGAGCGCGCCGAGAGCGCTCAAATGGGCTTCGGTGAGCGTGATTGTGGTGGAAACTGTCAGGGAATCGCCGGGCTTCCACACGGCGGGAGAAAATGTCGCCTGGGCGGACCAGTTACCGTAGTCGGTATGTCCGGTCGAAGAAAAAGTCACCGGACCGGCAGCCGCCGCCAACGCGGGAATCCAAAGCAGCAGGAGAAGAAGACGGGCTCGCATAATCACCTTTTCGGATTCTGTAACCCGAAATTGGCTCCGGCGACGCGGCGCGTAAACGTTAATATAGTTTCATACTCCGGCAGGGCCTGACGAAACCGGGTGTTTCGTGGCCCCTGTGCCGAAATGTGATACGAAAGTAAGAGGAGAGCCAATGTCCGATATAGGATTCGTAGGTCTGGGCATCATGGGAAGACCCATGAGCCGGAATTTGCTGAAGGCCGGCTATTCGCTGGTGGTGTACGACATTTTCCCCGGTCCCGTAGCCGAACTGGCGGCAGCCGGAGCGGCGGCAGGAGCTTCCTGCGCGGCGGTGGCGGCACAGGCGGAGATCGTCATCACTATGCTGCCCGACGGTCCGGAGGTGGAGACAGCCATCCTCGGCGCGGGTGGAGTGCTGGAGGGCGCGCGCCCCGGGTCGGTCATCGTGGACATGAGTTCCATCAGTCCGATGGTGTCGCAGAAAGTCGCCGCCGCGTGCGAGGCCAAGCGCGTGGATTTCCTGGACGCGCCGGTCTCCGGCGGCGAGCCCAAAGCCATCGACGGCACGCTCGCCATCATGGTGGGCGGCAAGCCGAAGGCATTCGAACGGGTCCAGCCGGTGCTGCAAAAGATGGGCTCCAGCGTGACGCTGACGGGCGCGGTGGGCGCCGGCAACGTGACCAAACTCGCCAACCAGATCATGGTGGCCTGTAATATCGCGGCCATGGGGGAAGCGCTGGTGCTGGCGACCAAGGCGGGACTCGACCCCGAGGTGGTCTTCAATGCCGTCAAAGGCGGGCTGGCCGGAAGCACGGTGTTGAATGCCAAGGCTCCGATGGTGATCGCCCGCAACTTCAAACCGGGCTTTCGGATTTCGCTGCACCAGAAGGACCTGCGCAACGCCCTTCTGGCGGCCGAATCCATGAAGGTTTCACTGCCCTTCACCAGCCTGGCGCAACAGATGCTCATTGCCCTGATGAACGAAGGCAAGGGGAACCTGGATCACTCGGCGATTGTCACCTTCATCGAGAAAATGGCCGGCATGGAAGTCAAAAAGCCGGTCGCCTGAGCCCATGAGCGCCCCCGTCATTCGGCAGATGCGCGTCATCCCGGTGGCGGGACGCGACAGCATGCTGCTCAACCTGAGCGGCGCCCATGCGCCGCTCTTTACGCGCAACCTGGTGACGCTCACCGACAGCGCGGGCCACACCGGGGTGGGGGAAGTGCCCGGCGGCGAAGCCATCCGCTTCACGCTGGTCGAGGCGCAGCCACTGGTGGTTGGCCAGTCGATCGCCGCCTACAACAATATTCTCGACAGCGTGAGCCGCCGCTTTGCCGATCGCGATTCCGGCGGCCGCGGTTTGCAGACGTTCGATCAGCGCACCACCATCCACGCGGTCACCGCCCTGGAAGCCGCGCTGCTCGATTTGTTGGGACAGTTCCTGGGCGTTCCCGTCGCCGCCCTGCTGGGCGAAGGCCAGCAGCGCAAGGCCGTGGACGTGCTGGGTTATCTGTTCTACGTGGGAGACCGCAACAAGACCGATCTGCCCTACGCCGCCGCGCCTGATGCCGCCGACGACTGGCTGCGCCTGCGCCACGAAGAAGCCTTGACCGTCGACGCCATCGTCCGCCTCGCCGAAGCGGCGCAGGCCCGCTACGGGTTTCGCGACTTCAAACTGAAGGGCGGGGTGTGCGCCGGCACCGAAGAGATGGCGGCCGTCGCGGCCCTGGCGGCGCGCTTCCCCGAAGCGCGCATCACCATCGACCCCAATGGAGCCTGGTCTCTGCGCGAAGCCGTGGCTCTGTGCCGCGGACAGCGCGATGTGCTGGCGTATGCCGAAGACCCCTGCGGCGCCGAAGGCGGCTATTCGGGGCGCGAAGTAATGGCTGAGTTCCGGCGTGCCACCGGGTTGCCCACGGCGTCAAACATGATCTGCACCGATTGGCGTCAGTTGGGGCATGCCATCCAGCTCCACTCGGTCGATATTCCGCTGGCCGATCCGCACTTCTGGAC
>PLDO01000238.1 GCA_003136215.1 Bryobacterales bacterium | reverse complement strand
GACAACTCACCGATGTATGACGGCGTGCCGTTCAACCGGCAGACAAACCTGCTGGAAATCTCCGACGTGGGGCTGAATGCGTTATACGTCGCCGATTGCCGGGCGCTGGAAAGGATGGCCGGCATCCTGGGCCGGGAAGAGGACAGGCGGGAGTTGCGCGGGCGAGGAGACAAGTACGCGGCGGCACTCGGGACGCTCTGGGACGAGAGGTCGGGTATGTACTTGAACCGGCGCACCGATACCGGCGAGGCCTCGTCACGACTTTCTCCCACCAACTTCTATCCACTGATCGCGAAGGTGCCCACGCAGGAGCAGGCGCGCCGCATGATTCAAGAACACTATTTCAACCCGCGGGAGTTTCATGGCGAATGGGTGATGCCCTCGATTGCCCGCAATGTGCCGGGATACGGGGATCAAGAGTATTGGCGGGGCCGTATCTGGGGCCCGATGAACTTCCTGGTTTATCTTGGGCTGCGGAACTATGAGTTGCCGGAAGCGCGGGCGGACCTGGCGGAGCGTTCCGCCCGTCTGCTCATGAAATCGTGGCAGAGCGATCGGGCCATCTACGAGAACTACAATGCGAACACCGGCGCCGGCAACGATGTACGGAGCAGCGACGCTTACTACCACTGGGGCGCGCTACTGGGTGTCATCGAACTGCTGGAACATGGGCGTACTCCATAATCGGCCAGAATGCGGCTCGCAGGAACAAAGGATGGTGGTTTGGCTTACACTGAATGAGAGTTGGAAGTCCAAAATGGAAATTCNNACTGCTGAAGAAGTCAAAGGGATGCTGGATGTAGCTTTGCTCCCGCCCACCACCACGCCCACAGAAGTTGAAGCGGTGGCCCTTTTCGTGCGCAATGAAGGGTATGGGCAGATGTGTGTAAATACGGCTCACATCCAGCGCGCGGCTGCCGCCCTGAAGGGCTCCCGCGTCAAGGTGGTTGCCCCGGTTGGTTTTCCTCTGGGAGCGGTGAAAACGGAAATCAAAGTATTCGAGGCTGAGCATGCCCTGGCCGACGGCGCCGCGGAGATTGATATGGTCCTGAATATAGGTGTGTTTCTCGATGGCGACTTCAAATCCGCGGAAGGCGATGTGCGCGCAGTCGTCAAGGCCGCCGGCGGAGCCGTGGTCAAAGTTATTATTGAAACTCCCTTCCTGACGGACAGACAGAAGGCCGACGCTTCCCGCGTGGCGCAGGCGGCGGGCGCGGCGTTTGTCAAAACCTGCACCGGATTCAGCCCCGATCCCTCCGCTCTGTACGAGGACATCCGCCTGATTCGCCGCACCGTAGGCCCCAACATGGGGGTCAAGGCTTCCGGCCGGATTGGTAATTACTTTCGTTTTGCCGCCATGCTGGAAGCGGGCGCCAATCGCATAGGGCTTAATTTGCAGCAGGCCCGTGAGATTCTTCGCGGTTGGGAGGCAGAACACCCCCGGTCCGGGTGAAGACGCGCGCCTTCTCCGCGTTGCGGAGTTACTACCTCTTCGCGGAAAAGTTCTCTTAGAGTTAAGGGGATAGCCAGGTGGAAGATATCCAAAAGCGCGCAATGCGCCGCGCGACGTGGCGGCTCGTGCCGCTGCTTTGCTTCTGCTACTTCATCGCCTATCTCGACCGGGTGAATACCGGCTTCGCCAAGCTACAGATGAATACCAGTCTGGGGCTGGACGATTCGATGTTCGGCCTCGGCGCCGGACTGTTCTTCATCGCCTATTTTCTGCTGGGAGTGCCCTCGAATCTGGTGCTCGACCGGGTTGGGGCACGGCGCTGGATCGCTTGTATCATGATAGCCTGGGGGGCGATCTCGGCTTGCTTCGCCTTCCTCCAACCGATCGGACAGGCCATTGGTCTTTCCAATGAGCATACATTTTACCTGTTCCGCTCTCTGCTCGGCATGGCGGAAGCGGGCTTCTTTCCTGGCGTGGTGCTTTTCCTGACGCTGTGGTTCCCCGCGCTCTACCGTGCGCGGATCATCGGCCTGTTTACCCTGGCCGCACCATTTTCCTCAATGCTCGGCGCGCCGCTGTCCGGCGCCCTTCTGAACGTCACCGGCTCTGGACTTGCGGGGTGGCAATGGCTGTTTCTTCTGGAAGGCGTTCCGGCGATACTGATGGCCTTTGTCCTATTGGGTTACTTGACCGACGGGCCTGACAAAGCGGCGTGGTTGGCGGCCGACGAGCGGCAATGGCTGATTGGGCACCTGGACAGCGAACAGGGCCGGAAGGAGAAAGTGGGCCGGCCGAGCTTTCTCAAAACGATATCGGATCCACGGATTCTCGCGCTGGCGGCGGTGTATTTCTCGCTAGGCGGGATGAGCTATGGCGTCAGCTTCTTCCTGCCGACCATCGTCAAAGGCTTTGGACTTTCAAATTTCCATACCGGTATCGTCACGGCAGTCCCATTTGTTTTCGGAGCGGCAGGCATGCTGCTGCTCACACGCCATTCCGACAAGACTGGCGAGCGCAAGCGGCATGTGGCGCTGGCATCGTTCCTGACCGCGCTTGGCGCGGCGATGTCGGTGCTGTTTGACGATCCTGTGTTGAAGATCGCCTGCTTCTGCCTCAGCCAGATCGGAATCTCGTCGCTCCCGCCGCTGTTTTGGACCTTGCCGGCAAGCTTTTTGACCGGCACGGCGGCAGCGGCCGGGATTGCCGCGATCAATTCGCTAGGCAACCTGTCCAGCTTCCTCGGCCCATACATACTGGGCTATTCAAAGAACGCGACAGGTAGTTTCAGCATCGGCCTACTGATACTGGCGGGGGTATCTGCGATCGGATCTCTGATCGCCCTGTCGCTGCGCCACGACAGGGCGGAGGAGGTGACCATCGTTTATACTAAACAGGACGCTTAAATCCAGAATGGAGACTTGCTGTTTAAGCATTTCGGGCGTCACTCTGGCGGCCGGCCAGCGCCCTCCAACCAGAATATGAAACGCATCGGCCTTTTGTGCCTGATCGCCGCCCTGACGGCGGCGCATTCCCCCGCCCAGACGGCCGCGGGGAAACGGGTTCTGGTCTACACGAGACAGACCACCACGCCCACCAGCAGCTACATCCATGACAACACCCCGAGCAGCGTCGAGGCCATTCGAAAGATGGGTGCGCAAAACGGCTTTGCGGTGGATGCCTCCGAGGACCCCAACGTCTTCACCGCAGCCAACCTGAAGCGGTACAGCGTCCTGATCTTCTCCAGCACCCATAACGAGGCGTTCCAGACCGACGCCCAGCGCGAAGCGTTTCAAAACTACATCCAGGGGGGCGGCGGCTTCGTTGGTCTTCATGCCGCCACGACCACCGAGCGCCAGTGGCCGTTTTTCGTCTCCACGATCGGCGGGAAGTTCGTGCGGCACCCCACTCTTCAGAAATTCGTGGTCACGGTGAAGGATGCCGCTCACCCTTCCACCAGGGGCCTGCCCGCCTCGTTCGAGTGGGAGGACGAATGCTACTTCCACGACTCCCTGAATCCGGATCTGCATCCGCTGCTGGTTACCGACCCCTCGAAACTGGACGACCCGGACCGCGGCAAGTTCGCCAGCAGCCTCATCGAGGGAAAGGTGCCGCTCGCCTGGACCATCACCACCGGCGGCCGGCGCGTGTTCTACACGGCGCTGGGCCATAAGATGGAGACCTACTCGAATCCACTCCTGGCCGGGCACATCCTGGGCGGCGTGCTCTGGGCCATGGGCGCGGCGAAATAAATATCCGGGGGAAGAACAGGGAGGTTTCCATGATCGCGAGCCACTCTAGATGGACCGGAAACCCGAGCCGGCGCGGGTTTCTGGCGCTGGGCGGAACGGGGCTGCTGGTGTTCTTCGCCACGGAACCGTTGGGCGCGTTTCAGCAGCCGGCGAGCCCGGGGTACCCTACCGACTGGAACGCCTATCTGCGCATCGGCGCCGATGGCCGGGTCACGTGCTTCACCGGCAAGGTGGAACTCGGCCAGGGAACGTCCACAGCCCTGGCGCAACTGCTGGCGGAAGAACTGGACGTCGCCTTCGATTCGGTAGACATGGTGATGGCGGATACGGACCTATGCCCGTGGGACAGGGCGACCGTTGGTTCGCTAGGCATCGTGCAATTCGGTCCGGTGCTGCGCGCGGCCGGAGCCGAAGCGCGGGCAGTGCTGCTCGAAATGGCGGCGGAGCGCCTGGGCGCGCCGGTGCAGCGCCTGCGGGTCAAGGCCGGGGTGGTGGCCGATTCCGACGCGCCGGAGAAACACATCAGCTACGCGCAGATGGTGGACGGCAAGCGCATCGAACGGCACATCCCGGGGACGTCGCCGAAGCCCACCGTGGCCGCCTTCCGCGCGGCGGCGGGACAACCGGTGCGGCGCAAGGATGCGACGGACAAGGTCACCGGAGCCGCTAAGTACACCGCCGACGTGATTCTTCCCGGCATGCTGCACGCCCGGATCATTCGGCCGCCGGCGCTCGGCGCCCGGCTGAAGAGCGCCGATACCAGAGCGGCCGAGAAACTTCCCGGGGTGCGAGTGATCCGGGAGCAGGATCTGATCGCCGTTCTGCACGAGCGGCCGGACAAGGCAGACGAAGCGCTAAGCCTGGTGAAGGCGGAATTCGACGCTCCCTCGCCGGGACCGGACGACAAAACCATCTTCGACCACCTGGTGAAAAACGCTCCCCCTCTGCAGGTGGTGGCCGAAAAAGGCAGCCTGTCCGACGGGGAAAAGCTGGCGACCGCCGTGGTCGCCGGGAGATACCTGAACAGCTATGTGGGGTTCGCGGTCATGGAGACCTATTCGGCGCTGGCAAGCGTCGTAGGGTCCAAAGCGACCGTGTGGGCCAGCACGCAGACGCCAGTCCGGGTGAGACAGGAAGTGGCTCAGGCTCTGGGCGTGCCGCAGGAGAACGTGCGCGTCATCGCGACTTACGTCGGCGGCGCTTTCGGTGGAAAATGCTACGGCGCCCCGCCGGCTGAAGCCGCACGGCTGTCGAAGATTGCCGGCAGGCCCGTGCAGGTGGTATTCGATCGCGCGGAGGAATTCCTTTTCAGCAGGATGCGTCCGGCCGCCGTGGTGGAAATCCGCTCCGGCTTGACCGCCGAAGGCAAGCTCGCGTTCTGGGAGTACAAGGCTTACGGCGGAGGTCCCCAGTCGTCGCAGACATTCTATGATGTGCCGAACCAGCGCACGGTGTGGGCCGGCTCCTGGCAGGCGGCGATCAACCCTCCGGGCTTGCATCCGCTCGGCGTGGGCACCTGGCGCGCGCCGGCGGGGCCCACCAACACGTTCGCGCGCGAATCCCATATGGACGTTCTCGCAGCCAGGGCGGGCGCGGATCCCGTGGAGTTCCGTCTCCGAAACCTGTCCGACAAGCGCATGCGGCGCGTGCTGGAGGCGGCGGCCGAGAAGTTCGCGTGGCAGCCGGCGAAGGCGCCGAGCGGACACGGCGTGGGCGTTTCCTGCGGCATCTATACGGGGACGTACATGGTCACCATGGCGGAGGTGAGCGTGGACAAGAAGACTGGCCAGGTGAAAGCGAAGCGCGTCGTTTTCGCGCACGACCAGGGACCGACGGTGAGCCCCGATGGCACGCGCCAGCAGATAGAAGGGTCCATCATGATGGGCCTGGGATACGCCCTGACCGAGGAGGTGCGATTCCAGAACGGCGAGGTGCTGAGCCGGAATTTCGATACCTATGAGATCCCACGCTTCTCCTGGCTGCCGAAGATCGAAATCGTGTTGATGGACAATCCGGAGGCGGCGGTTTCGGGGTGCGGCGAACCGCCCGTCATCAATATCGGCGCGGTTGTGGCCAACGCGATTTTTGACGCAGTGGGCGTACGGCTGCCGCAGCTGCCCATGACTCCGGAGCGCGTGCTGGCGGCCCTGAGGAGCGCGGGCGCGGACGCGTGAAAATTCCCCGCATGCTGGGCGCTTTACCCCCTCAGCGGCGGAATGTAGAACGGGTCGCCCGACGAAATCCATTCGACCGGCACTTCGGGAACCGCCGGCCTGAACCACTCCGCGAACGCTTCCATGCCCCATTCCTCCAGCCCTTCGTGGGAGATCATCACGATACCCTTCTTTTGCCCGAGACTCACCGCATCCCGAATGTATTCGAAGGTGTCGTGCTGAGGCGTCTCGCCGACCAACACCACATCGTTCTTCCGCAGGGCGCCAAGCACCGATGACAAAATGTGCGCGCAGTCGCCGACGGTCCTCACCCGCAGGCTCGGCTCGCCGACTGCCACTACGTTCCGCGTGCCGAGCTGCCGCTGCACATGCAGAGCCATCTCGCCCAGTGACATTTCCGGGATGGTGAAGTAGCGCGGCCGAACGTTGTCCGTCCAGTAGGCGCTCCAACCCAGTTTCCGGGCCAGTCCCGCGCCCATGGGTTCGGGCCTATGGGCGTGCCAATGGTCGTGAATGCGCCACACGGCCATGTTATTCTCCGCGACGAAACGAATCTTCGCTTTGGCCACTGGGTCGTCCTTCATCACATCGAGGGGGTCGAACCCATCCCAGAAGCAGCATTCATGGGAGACGACAAGGTTCTTTTTCGCCGCCGCCGCGCGCCGAAGCACGTTGAAGGTCGGCTGGAAGCACGTGGCGATGCCCGTCAGCGTCACGTTGGGATCGCCTGTTTTGAAGCCGTCGAAGTTGGACGCACGCCACGCCACACCTTCCGCCGCCAGTTTCGCCTTAATTCGGTCCACCGCCTGTGCGATGGTAATCGTGCCTTGAGCTTGAGCGGGAGTGCCCGCAAGGCCAGTGCCGACGGCCAGTGCCCCACCGATCCACTGACCAAATCCGCGGCGAGTGATTGCGCTATCCATATCGATTCTCTCTAACCAATCCTTTATTCAGGTTGTCGATAGCCACTTACGTGCGCGGAAGCCAGCTCGGGTCCGGCACCGGCCACCAATCGACGGTCAGATCCGGCAACACGGTCCGCATCCAGCGAGCCACCTCGGCGCCGCCCGGCTCCTCGGACGGACCGTACCCCACCGCCAGCATGGCGATTCTGCGCCCGGCGCCGATGACATCCTGGAAATAGCCGATGGCGCCATCCACCTCGTCGATCACGCCTCCCGCGCCCGCGATGACACCGTCGATCTTCGGATCGGCGATCAGTTCGGCCAATCCACGCTTCGGATCGGTCTCTCCGGCCAGGACTGCAACGCGCGTCACGGTCGCCATCGGATCGCCCACGATGCGCGGCGAGCGCGCCTTCAACTTGTCGAAGGCGGTCTGCGCCAGCACCGTCAAAGCCGTTCGCGGCAGATCGCAAATGACGCCACGCGATCTCGGCATCGGTTGTGGCGTGACCGGCGTGAGCCCCATGGCCTGCGCCAGGGCCGTCGATTGCGCCTGCGGTCTGAAGTTGTCCCAAGCCGTGCTCATGCGGTAGATCACGATCTTGTTGGCCGTGATGATGTCCGTCTTCGCCTGCACCACCGGATCGCCCTTCAGCGCCGCCTCGAGCCCTTCGGTCAGATACGGATAATTCAAACCGCCGTGCATATAGAACGGATGTTCGCGTGTGACGATCAGAGTCTTGCCCTCTGCCGCCGCGCGGCGCAGCACATCGAGAGTCGGCGCGTAGCAGACCACGACGCCCCGCACCGGCCAGTGCGTACTGCCGGCGCAAAACCCTTCCCACATCGCCGTCGACATTTGGTGACCCATCGCAGCGTTCAGAATCTGGCCTACTGCCCAGCCCGTCGTTTCGGTTGCCATGTTGGCCCTTTCCCGATCGGTATGCGGGTCGTTTCAGCTCACATGACCAACGTAATCGGGTGCGTTCAGTTGAACCTGGAAGCCATCCGGATCATAGAACTTGAACGATTCTTTCGAATTGCCGCTCTCGAACTTCAAATTGAGCTTCTTCAACTTCGCGCGCGCCTCGTCGGCGTTGAAGCCCGCAATTCCGAAGTCATAGTGATTGACGCTGGCAGTTTTACTATCGCCCTGCTCAATGCCAAAGAAGGAGTCTCCTACACCCAGGATGTGCGTGGTCGCCGACTGTTGCTTAAGCGGCATCGCAAAGAACTCCTGATAGAATTTTGATGTACGGTGAAGGTCGGGAACTTTCACCGTGACGTGGTTTATGCTGACGGCTCGGAGGCCTTTCTCCTTCGGCGCCGTCTGCGCGCCAGCGACCAGCGTCGCCAGGGCAAGAGCAAGTTGGCGGCGGGTCAGTTTGCCGGCTTCGAAATTGCTTAGCATCGTTTCTATGGTTCGTATCATAAGGTCCTTTCACTTGTTCTTTGGCTCAACTACCGGCTTGGTCCCTTCATCGGCAGACAGGCAGCTCAATTCTATCGGCCAGGCTGAATACCCATGAACCAAGCGTCATATGAATCCACAGGGACCGTTTCGCGAATCAGCCGCAGTCCTTCGCCCTCCGGATTGCTCTTGAGGTGGCAGGGATTGTCGAAGAACATCACCGCGCGTCTTGCGGCGTCGTAAGCCGGCCAGTGGGGCAGCCCCGGGTGATTCGGATTGCCCGTGCGGGCGAGTTGCACCCAGGCCCGGCTCACTTTCGTCGATAGCGCCAAGGCCACAGGCCCGCCGCCCGTCTGGTGCACGCAGCGATCGGCATTGTCGAAGACGTAGGCGATCTCGCAGGCGTGAAACGTGCCCGGCCGCCCATCCAAAACCGGCGCGCCCCAACTGAAAACGTAGTGGTAGACCGGGGCAGCGTTCTGCGCGGCCTTGCGCTCGCAGAGGGTGTGGGCATTCAGGCGCATCCACTCGGCGGCCGAAGCCGCGGCCCAGAGCCGGAAGGGAGCCGCCCCGGGATACTCCTTGCGGTACGCCTCGACGATCTCCTTGCCCTTGGCGCCCCACTTCTGAGCGGCGCGGCCCTCCAGTTGTTCCGCCGTCAAGGTGTCGCGATCCGGATTGTCCAGCCCGCTGACAAACTCGTTCAAATTGGTCCCCACGATAAGCGGCACGTCGGCGGAAAGAGGCGAGGCCACCGGGTCGAATGGATGGGCGGGTAGAACCCTGCCGTCCACCTTCGGCCCCCAAGTGGGCCGCTTTCCGGCGGGAGCATTGGCGACGGCCTTGCGCATGGCGGACGCCGCAGCGTCGATCAGATGGCCGACCGGCACGTCGCGAATCTGCGCCAACCGGGATTTCGAAAGTCCCAACTCGGCGAGGACGGCCGCGCCTACCGGGACGGTCGTCTCAGGGAGGGAGAATTTCAAAAAGGCGCCGCTCTGGATTGCCGCCTTGTGGAACAGACCCTTGGCTTCCGGCATGGCCATCAAGGCGGCTACCTTGCCGCCGCCGCCGGACTGACCGAAGATCGTCACGTTGTTGGGATCGCCGCCGAACAGCGAGATGTTCTGGCGCACCCACTGGAGCACAGAGACGAGGTCGAGGATGCCTACATTAGCCGACTCCGCATATTCTTCCCCGCCCAGTTCCGAGAGATCCAGATGCCCGAAGACATTGAGGCGATGGTTGTGGGTGACCACGACAACGTCGTTGCGATGCGCCAGGTTTTCTCCGTCATAGGCCAGCAGGTCGTGCCCGTTTCCGCCTGAGAACCCGCCGCCGTGCATGTAAACCATGACAGGCCGCTTGCCCGAAATCAGACCAGAGGTCCAGACGTTGACCCGCAGGCAGTCCTCCCCGGCCGGCTGCCAATAACTGCGGTAAAGCAGGCACGCATCTTCGTCGGCGTGCGGTTGGTTATCGTTAGGTTCGCTCCAACTGTTGTTGGTGGGACATACGTGCCCGAAGTGCACGGAACTGCGAATGCCGGCCCAAGCCTCGGGCTGGGCGGCGCGCTTGAAGCGCAACGCTCCCACGGCCGGTGCGCCATACGGAATGCCTTTGAAGGCGTACACACCGTTCATGTAGAAACCGCGCACCCTTCCCGCCGTGGTCTCGACTACCGGGGGACGTGGGGCCATGGCCGCCGGCTTGGGCGCGGGCTGTCCGGGGCCGGCCTCGGCCGGCTTCGGCGCGGCCTTCTCCTGGGCATTGGCGATGCCTGCCGTCAAGACTGCCGCGCGCTGGAGCAGGGCGCGACGCGACGTCCGCGCCCTGCCGGCGGGGGCGCTTTTGGAGACTTCTCGTTCATCAGTCATATGCCACCTTTGCTGGAGCATCGGCGACCGCGGAAGGCGCGGCGCAGCTCCGGCGCGATCAGGTCCAGGAGCGCCTTCGGGAGGCGGATGAAGTCCGGGTGCCGGGCTGCCACCGCCGTGACCGGAAGGCAAGAAAAGCCTGAGATCTTCTGGTCATCAGTTCGGTTATGACACAAAGCTCCGCTGAGCGCCACTATGCGATACCTCGCCTCCCGTTCGGTTCATGCGAGGTGCCGATCGAGGAAGCGGGCTTGGGCTTCGAGTGCTTCCTTCGATTCGGGGAAGTGGAATGAATACCAGTGAGCATGCGGCATGGCGTCGAAGACCATGAGATGCGCGTCCACACCCGCGCGCAGCAGCGCGCGGTGAAAGTCCGCGGTGCCACTCAGGCAGATGTCGCGAGTGCCGGTCATGCAGAGAGTCGGCGGGAACCCCTTCAGGTCGGCGTAAATCGGCGAAAGCACGGGATCCTTGGGGTCGGTGTTCCCGACGTAGGCTGAGAGCGACTGACCGGACGACGGTTTGAAGCCCATGAATCCGGGAATGCTATAGATGTGGCCGGCGTCTCCGCCTCTGGCCATGTCCGCAAAACCGGAGAAGAAACCCAGCGCCGCAGGCAACGGCAGGCCAAGTTTGCGCAATTGGACAGCCGTCTCAGCCGTGAGAATGGCGCCGGCGGAGGTGCCGTAGAGCGCGATCTTCTTCGCCGAGTGGGTCTTGAGGACCTCCTTGTACACGGCCACGCTGTCTTCCACCGCAGCGGGGTACGGGAACTTCGGCGCCAGGCGGTACTCCACCGAGATCACCCGCGTAGCGGTCAGGCTGGCGATCGGGATGGCCTCGATTAACGATCCGGAGT
>PLDO01000272.1 GCA_003136215.1 Bryobacterales bacterium | reverse complement strand
CCTTCCACCGCGCAAGTCGCCATCACGCGAGCCGAGGTGAACGCCACGTAACTTGCGCTGATGTTGCGCCCCGCCATCAGCAGGTTCGAAATGTTGCGGCTGTAGAGCGAACGCAGCGGAATCTCGTATACCTCCGGCGGCCGCAGCACGGTGTTGGGCGGCAGATCGGGCCGGTCGAAGCCCTCCGGCGGATGGCCGTCCATGGCCCACCCGCCGATGGCCACCGCGTCCGGAAAACTGCCTTGCATCAGGTCCTGCTGCTTCAGCAGGTAGTCCCCCTCCATCCGCCGGCTGCCCCGCCTGCCGGGCATCATCCCCACCCAGTCCATGGCCCAGTGCCGGCTGTCCGGGAAGTCGCCGCTGTTCTTGATGTAATCCCAAACCCCCATCACGATGGCCAGCAGTTCGAAACGAATGCGCTCGTTGTCGCCGATCACGTCGCGATCGCCGCCCCACTCGATCCACCAGTAGCCATACTCCCAACTGGCGACCGGCCGGTGCCTCAGCTGTTCCTTGGAGACTTTGCGCGCCCAGGCCGGCGCGGTGAACGGCATCGGGTTGTGATAGAGCCGCGAAGTGAACAGAATGCTGGAACCCAGCGTGCGATTCTCCGGCTGGAGCGGCGCCAGCGATTCGCCGAACTCGGCGCGCCCTTCGCGGCCCGAGCGCATTTCGGCGCCGGCCTCCAGACCGAGGCGCGAATCGCCCGTGCAATCGCAGTACACACCCGCGCGGATGCGGTAGAGATGCTCGCTCTTGTCGCAGCGCGCCGCCACTTCGGCGATTCGCCCGTCCTTCACATTCGCCGAGAACACCGTGGTCTCTAACAGCAGAGTGATGTTGGGCTCGCTCACCACCTTGTCGTAGAGCAGAAGATCCCAGAGTTCCCAGCACCGCTGCGGGTTGTTGACCGCGTCGGCCAGCCGCAACTCTTCGATCAATCCGCCTTCGCGCCATCCCGGACGCCCGGTATGCTGGTTGGCGCCCACCACGTGCATCTTGACTTCACTCGACGAATTGCCGCCCAACCGCGAGCGATCCTGCACCAGGACCACGCGCGCTCCGTGGCGCGCCGCCGCAATAGCCGCGCAGACACCCGCCAGGCCGCCCCCGGCCACCAGCACATCGGTCTCCAGGAGGACCTCGCGCATGTGCCGCTCGGCGGCCGCAAAGCCGGCGTCGCGGGGGGCGATCTTATCGAAATCCGCCGGCGACGGCGCTCTAGTTTGCGCCTCCGCCTCGCCGGCCAGCACCACCAAGGAATAGGTGCCGAGTCCAAGTTGGCTGAAGAAATCGCGACGGTGCACAGGCGCCTCCATGGTCATTGTAGTGCGAAGCGGACAGGCCAGGAGGCCTGTCTTACAGCGCCTTGCGAAACGTCAGATTGATCCGGCACCGCCCGGTGAGCGGATGTTCGCCGTCCTTCAACGCCGCGATGCCATGGTAGGCCAGCCGCGTCGCGCCGCCCCACACCACCACGTCGCCGCTTTCCAGGCGCATGCGCCGCGGACGATCCTTGCGACGGACGCCGCCGAACAGGAACACCGCCGGCAACCCCAGCGACACCGACACGATCGGCGCCGTGTAATCGCGCTCGTTGCGGTCCTGATGCAGCGAGAGGCGCGCCCCCGGTTCGTACCGGTTGATCAGGCAGGCGTCGGCTTCGAAGCCCGGGTACGCCGCTGCCCGGGCGGCTTCCTCCGCCAGTTGACAAAACGCGGGCGGCATAGCGGGCCACGCCATTCCCGTCACCGGATCGCTCGCGTCATAACGGTACCCTTGCGCGTCGGACACCCAACCCGCCTGCCCGCAGTTGGTCATTGCCACCGACATGCGGTAGCCGCCCGGCGTGACCATATGGCGGAACGTCGCCGTTTCCACGATCTTCGCGAGCTCGTCCATCAGGCGCTGCGACACATCATGGGCAAACCCGCGCAGCAGTACTGCCCCCTCCGCGATCCGCTCGCGGGACGCCGCTGCCTCGCCGAATAGACTATCCATTCCACAGGCGGCTCGCTTCATAGGCAGAGTTTACCCGGTAATTCCCGGCGGCGTCTGCTCGATACGGGCGGAACCGTACCTTGGCGGTGCAATGTATGCCGCAACGGGCCGAACGGCCACGGGCGTGCTAGTTCCAAGACGAAGGAATCACAACTTATGAAAATGAATTTACGGCACGGTATCTGGGTTCTGGCGGTTGGAGTAGGCATTGCAATCAGCGCAGGCACGGTACACGCCGTGGCGGCTCCATTGTTGCAGGACCACGAACAGCAACAGCAACAACACGAGCAGGACTATTCGAAGAACAAGACCTACCAACAAGGCATGCGCGAAGGCAAGAGCGACTTTGCGCACCACATGGACCACAGCAAGAAGCGGCACTACAAAAAGGACGAAGACAACAAAGCCTACGAGGCTGGCTACCAGAAGGGCCGCGGCAACTAATGCGGACCACCATCGTTACCGGTGCCGTTTTGACGACCCTCCTCATGGCGTGCTCCGTCATGGCCCGCGACCACAGCGCGATGAACGGCACCTGGACGCTGGTGCCCGCGCAGAGCGATTTTGCCGGTCAGCCCGTAGTGCAGACCGGCACGGTGACGATCGACGACCGGCAGGGGATCATCACCGTCTCTCGCAGTTTCGTGTATGCGGGCGCCACCGAGACCTTCTTCTATAGCGATATGACCGATGCCGAGCACAATGCCACGATTCACACCGGCAAAGACCTTAAGAGCAAGAGCCGGTGGGATCACGACGTTCTGAAGGTGACCACCACGCAATCCGGCGCCACTACTCTCGAAAACTATACCCTGGGAGCGGATGGCGTCATGACGGTGAGCGTCGTCAGGCCGGACCACAAGCCGGTCACGCTCGTCTTCCAGCGCCAATAGATCAAGCCTTCTCGCCGGCCTCCGTACCACCATCCTCGCCAGCTTCCGGGGGGATGGTGTCGGCTTGCAGCAGCTCGTCCAGAAGCTCCCTCGCTTCGGCTTCGCGGTCGCGCGGCACTTGCACTCGGACCCATTTGTGGAGGAACCCGTCCACGTCCTGCACCAGGGTGGCGATCTGCCCCAGAATGAAGTACGGAATCCCCGCCTCCTCCAGCAAGCCCTTGGCGAAAGCAAGGTGGATGCGATCGTTTGTCTCCAACACCACCACCAGGTCGAGCGTAGGTTCGAACACGATTCACCTCTCACCCAAGGATACCGCCGTCTCGCGCTCCAGCAGCGCCCGCTTGCGCTCCACGCCCCAGCGGTAGCCGGCGAGGGCGCCGTCCTGCCGCACCACGCGATGACACGGAATCGCCACCGCCAGCGCGTTCGCCGCGCACGCCTGCGCCACCGCGCGCACCGCCTTGGGCGCGCCGATGCGCTCCGCAATCTCACGGTAGGTGGCGCGCGACCCCGCTGGAATGGCTCGCAGCGCCTGCCAGACGCGCTGTTGGAAGGCCGTCCCGCGCACGTCGAGCGGCAAATCCAGCCCCATCCGCGGCATTTCCACGAAGCTTACCACCTGCGCCAAAGTGCGCTGGAAATCCCGATCGCCGGGAAGCAGCCTGGCCCGCGGAAAGCGCTCCTCGAGCTCGCGCCGCAGCGTGGGGGCGTCGTTGCCCAACAGGATCGCGCACAGGCCTTTCTCCGTCGCCGCCACCAGGACCATCCCCAGCGAGCATTCTCCGCACGCGAAGCGGATCGCCACGTGCTGCCCGCCCGCGCGGAAGTCCGTCGGCGTCATGCCCAATGCCTCCGCCGACTTCTCGTAGAAGCGCCCGCTCGAATTGAATCCCGCGTCATAGATCGCCTCCGTGACCGTGCGGCGGCGCGGGAGTTCCTCGCGCACGCGCTGCCACCGCCGCGCGTCCGCATACGCCTTCGGTGTAACTCCGGTAGTGGCGCGGAACACGCGATGGAAGTGGAAGCGGCTCATGCCGGCCACCGCGGCCAGCGCATCCAGGTCGGCCATTGCATCGGCGTTTTCCATCAGCCGGCAAGCCTTGGCTACCGCCGCCGCATACTGTTCGGCGAGCCCCGCCTCGTTCGGCCTGCATCGTTTGCAGGGCCGGAATCCGGCGCGTTCCGCATCCGCGCAGGTCAAATGGAAACCCACATTCTCGCGCCGGGCAGGCCGCGACCCGCACGACGGCCGGCAGTATACGCCGGTCGTCCGGACCGAGTAGTAGAACGCCCCGTCCGCCGCGCCGTCGCGCCGCGCCACGGCATCCCAACGCTCCTCTTCGGTCGTAAAGCCCGCCATTGCTATCCTCATGATCTCTCCCTTCCCCTCCATGGTGAGAGATCATGCGCCGGCGCGGCACTCCGCCGCTTGCTTTCGAATCGTCAAAGCATGACAGGCCACTCAAGGCGATGGCCTGTCCCACCTACCTCGCCGGCTTCCCGGGACGCTGATAGTTCGGGAACTCCGGACGCTTGGGCGTGGACGGCGGATTCTTTTCCAACAACTGCAGCGTCATCGCTACCGCGCGCTCCAGTTGCGGGTCGTACCCCTCGCCTACGAGTTTCGGATCCATCTCGACTTCCACGTCCGGCGCCACCCCATGGTTTTCCACGTCCCACTGGCCCTCCGGGCTGAAGAACCCGAAGTTGGGAGAAGTCACGTTGCCGCCATCCATCAGCACGGGATATTGCGAGACGCCGATCAGCCCGCCCCAGGTGCGTTTGCCCACCAGCGGACCGATCTTGGCGTAGCGGAACATCCACGGCATCATGTCCCCGCCGGAGCCCGCCATTTCATTGATGATCATCGCCTTGGGCCCGAGGATGGACGCCGCCGGCGTGCGGTAGATAGCCCCGTAGCGCGGGCTCCAGAAGCCCATCAACTGGCGGCGCATGGCTTCGATGATGTAGTCGGCCACCTGTCCGCCAGAATTGAAGCGTTCGTCGATCACCGCGCCCTGCTTGTCGCTCTGCGCGTAGTAATAGCGGTTGAAACTCGTCAACCCGCCCTGCGCGGTGTCCGGCAGGTAGACGTAGGCCAGCTTGCCGCCGGACAGCTCGTCCACCTTGCGGCGGTTGGCGGCGATCCACTCCGCGTGGCGCAACTGGAGTTCGCTCGCAATGGGCACCACCGTGATCTCGCGCGCGTTGGCGCCCGATGCGTCGGCGCCGACTTTGAGCAGCACCGGCTTGCCGGCGCTATTCTCCAGCAGGCGCGAGACATCGTCCCCGCCCGCCAGGTCCTGCCCGTTGACCGCCAGCAGGTAGTCGCCCGCACTGACGTTCAGCCCCGGCTGCACCAGCGGCGCCTGCAATTGCGGGTTCCAGCTCTCCCCGGCGTAGATTTTCTTAAAGCGGTAACGGCCGTTGGAGATCTCGTAGTCCGCGCCCAGCAGGCCGCCCGGGATGGTCCTGGCGAGCGGAATATTGCCGCCACCGCCGCGCAGGTGGCCGCTCGTTATTTCGCTCAACATGTCTTTGAAGATGTAATTCAGGTCGGCGCGCGACGAGAGCGAATCCAGATACTTCTCGTACTCCTTCTCCGAATCGGAGGTGTTGACGCCGTGCAGATTGGGATCGTAGAAGTAGCTGCGCTCGATGCGCCACACTTCGTGGTACATCTGTTTCCACTCGGCGATGGGGTCCACATTGACTTCGATATTCGCCAGCTTCAAGGCGCCCTCGCCCGCCTTCACCGGCGTGGCCGAGGGCACGATGACGTAGGCAGGAGCCGGCGGGACCGCGCCCGGAGCGCCCCGGCCCGCGCCGCCGCCTCCGCCCATGCGCAGCAGCATTTTGTCTCCGTTGGCCGAGAGGTTAAACGAAGCTACCCCGTCGGCCAGCTTTTCGCTCTTGCGCGTCTTCATGTCGAAGCGCGTCAGCGTTTCGCCACCGCCGCCGGCGCCGCCGCGCCCGCCACGGCCTCCACCGCCTGGAGCTTCCGGCGCCATCGACGAATTGAAATACAGCGCATTGAACAGGAACTTGTAGGTGCCGTGCGATTGGCCGCGCCACTGCGGCCGGAAGCCCAGCAGGATGACGTGGCCGCTGCCATAGTTGGCGTCGAGCGCCGCCGCTTTGCCTTCGA
>PLDO01000302.1 GCA_003136215.1 Bryobacterales bacterium | reverse complement strand
CGGCGGTGCCGCGGCCGGTGGGGCGTTCGCGCTCTTCGGCGCCGCGCCGCCCGGCACCGCCGCCTACCATATTTGTCAGACCAAAGACCGGAGGGTTGGATGCGAAGATCGCCAGGTTGTCGCGGTAGCCGTAGACGATGGGGCTGGCAGCGTCCACCATCCTGGAACGCAGCGCGGAGCCGGTGACTTTCAGGCGCGTACTGCTGCCGATGGTGACGCCGGGGGTGAAGCCGAAGGCCACGGCGAAATTGGCGGTGTCGTTGGCGGTGATGAGCAGGCCGCCCTGGCGCACGAACTCCTGCAAATGTTCGAGACCCGCCCAGCCGAGACCGGGGCGCATGTCGTCGGTCTCGTCGGTCTTGCCCAGATTCGGTGTGAGCTGGGTGACCTTCCAGGGCAGGGGATTGCCGTACATGGGCATGCCGCTGACGATGGTCTGCGGGTTGCCGCGAACGCCCGGAGGAAATACGATCACGTCGTATTGGGCGCGCAGGTCGGCGGCTTTGGATGCGGTCTGCGTGCTGATGTACGCGTAGGGAACCTGCAGGCGGTCAAACTCCAGGCGCCACCAGCCTTCGCTCTGCGTGCTGAGCCAGGTGTGCATGATGGCGATGCGGGCGGCGCGCGCGGGATGGGTTTTCACCTCCGGCGCGGCGGCTACGGCGTAGGCCTGCACACCGAGTTCGGCGGCGGCTTTGGAAAGGTCGGCAGCGGCCACCTTGCGCACGATGAAGCTGCCGCGATTGAACTTGTGGCCGGCGGCTTCGAAGGGCTCCTCGGCGGTATCGAAAGTCGCGTTGGGGAACCGGTAGCGGAGAGTGATCAGCGCGTTGTCGGCGTTGTGATTGATGAGAAAAATCTCGCCCGTGCTCTCGACGCCGCCGGGGGCCTTCACGGGACCGGGCAGGCGGTCCATGGCGCCTTCCAGGATCTTGACGTCGGTGACGCGCGATACCTGCACGTTGCCCAGTTCGCCGAAAGTCCAACCGGTGTCGTCGTAGATGCTCTTCTGCGGATCGTTGGCGGCCCAGTACTGGTAGTCGAGCAGCGAATCGGCGATGCGGCTGTAGGGCTGATCCATGCGCAGGATGTAACTTCCGGCGGGGAAGGTGCGCGGCTCGGGCTTGGGTTTTTCGGCGGGCTTGGCGGGAGGAGTATCGGCGGAAGCGTCGGCGGCGGCATCGGTAGCGCCAGCCCCGCCGCGTCCGCCGCGTCCACCGCGGGCAGGCGCTTTCTTAGCCGGCATCATCACGGTGATGGGGGCGGTGGAGCGGGAGACCTCGCAGCCCTGATCCTGCAACATGCGCAGGAGGTCGGCCTGCGCGCCGGGGCGCGGATCGTCGGAGGGGAACACGTAGGCGGCGGGTCCTTCGGTGCGTGGCTTCTCGATGGAGCGCTTGGCCTTCAGGTAGAAATTGCGCAGGAACAGCTTGTTGTTGCCGGCGAAATAGTGGAGCGCGGTGAGCACGCCGGTCTGTTCATAATTGTTGTTGTTGCGCTGCGACCATTGCGTCTTGGGGAGCGGTGGATTCTGCTTGTACCACGTGCGGGCGTACTCATTGGGGCGCAGGGAGCGCTCTTCGGTATCGGCGCCGGCGTTGCCGAAGGTTTCATAGAGGCGGCTGATGCCGTTGTGCATGGCGGCAATGAACATCAGGTAACTGGGAGACCAGGTGTCGAAGGTGCCGTGGGTGAAGACGCCGGGCATGCCGAGTTTGGTGATTTCGGAAACATTGTTCCAGCCCATCATCTGCCACTCGTCGGCCAGGATGGGGTCGATCCAGGCGTTGTAGGGTCCGTCGCCCACGGTGTTGTCGTAGAGATAGGGCACGGATTCGTGCAGGTCGTGCAGCACTTGCGCCTTGAATCCGACGAAGGTATTGAGGACGTTGCGGGTGAGTTGCAGGGTGAGGCCCATGGAATCGCGGTTGTTGTCGTGGGCGACGTAGTGGCCCCAATAAATAAGGTTGGGCCATTGCTTGCCGGGGTTGGCAAGGTGCCACTTGTAGATGTCGACCATGCGGTCGCGGCCGTCCACTTCCACGATGGGGGTGATGAGGGTGATGACGTTTTCGCGGATGAACCGGACGTAGGCGCTCTCATCGACGGCGAGGCGGTAGGCCAGCTCCATGAGGGCGGTGGGCGCGCCGGTTTCGGTGGAGTGGATGGTGCCGGTGATGTAGTAAATGGGCGTGGAAGCGGCGACAAGCTTGTCGGCCTCGGCGTCGTTGAGGCCGATGGTGCGGGGATCGGCGAGCTTGGCGAGGCGGTCGCGGTTCTGGTCGAGCTGGGCGATCAACTTTTCGGAGGCGACGGCCACGGCGATCATCTCGCGGCCTTCCTCGGTCCTGCCGATGCTGAAGACTTTGACGCGCGGGGTGGCCTTCTCCAGCATGCGCATGTAGCGATAGACTTCCGCCGAATAGGGCAGGATGCCGGGGGCGCCGGCGACGTCACCGAGGACGGCCTTGGGAGTGGGGACGGTTTTGGAGGCCGGCAGGTAATCGGTGAGGGGCGAGTTGAAGAAGGGCTCGGTGGTGTACTCGCGGATTTTTTTGGTGTATTCCTCGTCGACGGGCTGGGCGGCATCGCGGCCGGGTTTGACGGGGACGGTGGCGCTGGGTTGCGCGAAGAGAGGGATCGCGAGGAAAGCCGGTGCGAGGCACCAAAAAGTTTTCATGGAGAGCAATATACCGCATGGCGAGGGGCGGCGTTCTCTTTCGCCCCTGGTGGGGCTTCCCCTTCGTGGGCGGGCCGGGACTGCGGGGCGGCGGGTGACAGACGACAAAAGGCGATCGTCCCACGGCTTGGTACAGGAGCTAGAATCAGGACTTATGGTTCGAATGAGTCTTTTTCTCCTTTTGCCTGCGCTGGCGCTGGCACAGCGTCCGGCGGCTTCGACGGTTTCGGGCGTCGATAAAGCGTCGATGAATACGAGCGTGGACCCGTGCGTCGACTTTCATAAATATGCCTGCGGGAACTGGATGGCGAGTCATCCGCTGCCGGCGGACCGGGCGCGCTTCGGGCGCTTCAACGAACTGCAGGATCACAACGAGCGAGTGGAGTTGGACATCCTGCAGGGAGCGGCCGCGAGTACGGCGAAGCGTTCGGAGATCGACCAGAAGATCGGCGATTTCTACACGAGCTGCATGGACACGGCGACGATCAACAAGAAAGGGATCGACCCGATCAAGCTGGAGTTGGAGCGGATTGCGGGGCTGACGGACATGGCGGGGATTGTGGCGGAGGTGGCGCGGTTGCACCGCATGGGCGTGCCGGTGGTTTTTGGATTTGGCGCCGGGCCGGACCCGAAGGACTCCAACAAGACCATCGCCGGGCTGCGGCAGGGAGGCCTCGCGCTGGCGGACCGTGACTACTATCTGAAGCAGGACGCGAAGAGCGTGGAGATCCGCCGGAGGTACGTCAGCGCCGTGTACTTCCGGAGCAGCCAGATGGCCTGCGCCCGCTGCTCCGTGGTCACGGTCAACGGGTTGCTGGCGAGCGACGTGATCGTCGGAGTGTACTGAATCATGGCCCCGTCCCGGTCGCCTGCGGCTGATTGTCCTCCGATGCGTGCGCAGCTCGCTCGGCCTCGGCGGCGGCCAGGCGCAGTGGGGTTTCCTGCCGAACGCGCACACCGACTTCATCTTCTCGGTCATCGGCGAGCAGCTCGGGATCATCGGTGCGCTGTTCGTGCTTGCGCTCCTAGCCGGGTTCATGTGGCTCGGCATCCGGGCCGCCGTGCAGTCGACCGACCGCTTCGGCGCGCTGCTCTCCCTCGGGCTGGTGGCCTGGGTCGGAGCGGAGACCCGCATCAACGTCGGAGCGGTCGTGGGCGTGCTGCCCGTCACCGGGATCCCGCTCCCGTTCATCTCCTTCGGAGGCTCGTCGCTGGTGATCACCATGGCGGCGGCCGGCATCCTCATCAATGTCGCCCGCCAGGGCGAAGCCGGGACCGTCTTGCGGGTCGCCGGGTCGGGTCGCCGACCGACCGGCACGGCCCGAGGTCGGTGAGCACACGGCGCGGCACGGTGATTGCGGGCGGCGGGACGGGCGGCCACATCGTCCCTTCGCTGCAGATTGCGCGGGCACTGGTCGAGCGGGGGCATGCGGCGGATTCGATCGAGCTCTACGGCTCCCGCCGGGGGCAGGAGGCCACGACGTGGCCGACGCTCGAGTTTCCCTACACCCTCCTCCATGGCCGAGGCGTGCGCCGCAGCCTGCGGCCCTCCGCCTGGTGGGCCAACGCGGGAGCGGTCGGCGGCCTGGCCTGGGCCTGCGTGCAGGCCGTCTTCTCGTTCCTGCGTCGTCGACCCCGGGTGGTCGTCATCGTCGGCGGGTACGCCAGTTTCCCGGCCGGAGTGGCGGCTCTGTGCGCCCGGGTGCCGTTGGTCTGCATGACCACCGACTCGGTGCCGGGCGCCGTCAACGGCCTGCTCGGTCGCTTCGCCGCGGCCAATGCCGTGGCCTTCGCTGGGACGGACCTGCCCCGGGCCCATGTCACCGGCACCCCGGTCCGGCCCCAGCTCGCCACCTTGCAGCGGGACGCCGAAGGCCGGGCCGCCAGCCGGGTGGCGTTGGGCCTGCCTCCCGACCGCCAGACCGTGGCTTGCGCCGGTGGCTCGCTCGGCGCCCGCCAGGTCATTGGAGCCGTGGCCGACCTGGCTGCGGCCTGGTCGGCCCACGCCGACCGCGCG
>PLDO01000416.1 GCA_003136215.1 Bryobacterales bacterium | reverse complement strand
GTGAAACGGTGCTCCACGCGGGCCGAGACACCATTGTAGTGGTTGTTGCCCGAGGAGAGGAGCCACGTGATGGGCCCGAAAGTCGGTATCGGCACGCGGGCGGCGACACCCAGGCTTTGGCCCGGAAGGTTGGGATACGCCTGGTTGTAATCGGCGATGATGGGNNGCCGATGACCGCAACGGCAATACAAAAAAGGAGCAAGTCTGCGAGGCCAATTTCTACACCGGGGAGTTGGCGCTGCAACGAGAAGAACCAGTTTTGCACATACGGCCATTTGCTGTCCGGCGGGGTGTAGACGACGTTGGAATTAACCGGGTTGAAGGCCGCTGGGCTGGCGATGTTGGTGCTGAAGCTGTTCAGGGTGGTGAGGAAGGTGGCCGGCACCGCGCCGCCCGCCGGTATCGACTGGCTGAGGACGCCGAAAAGGGCTTGCGGAGCATTGATTCCCTCCTGGGCGCTGCCGGGCCGGTTGAAGAACGTGTAGCTGATGCCATATCCGGCGCGGACTACGGTTTTGGAATTGATGCTGTACGCCAGGCCAAGCCGCGGCCCGTAGTCTTTGTAGTCCGGGTGGACCAGGCTGCGTTGGAACAGGTTGCCGCTGGTGGCTTTGATCATGCTGTTGGTGGTGGGGTCGAAATTGGAGTAATTGTTGTCCCGCTCATAGAGAGGGGAAGCGAACTCCCAGCGCAGTCCGAGGTTCAGCGTAAGTTTCGCGTTCACCCGGTAGTCGTCCTGGAAATACAGCGAGTGCACGTATTGCCGCAGATTGACCACCGTGTAGCTCCCCAGGTTCACCTGGTTGGGAACGCCAAACATGAAATCCGCCAGGCTGTAGCTGGTGGAGTCGCTAGGGATCGTGCAGGTGGAAGGCTGGCCCAATTGAGCGCAGGTGGGCCTGCTGAACAACCCGGTGTACGTGTCCTGTCCATAGATTGGATTCGTGTCCAGAATCTCGGTGCGGATGTTCAGGTATTGGTATCCCACTTTGAGAGAATGCCGGCCCACCGTCTTGGAGAAATTGAGTTTCGGATCCCAGGACGTGGGATTCTGGAACTGCGGATTGCTGGTCTGGCGGCCCATGGCGGTGAGTCCGGAGATGGTCTGCGTGTTGAGTCCACCGGTGATGCTGGGTGTGGTCGGCAGGCCCTGAAAGCCACCGAACATGGAAGCCATGCTCGGGCCGCCCAAATAGGGGGGCGTCTTGCCGCCAAGGATATGGGAGAAACCCATGCGGAATTCGACGAGAGAGGTGGGCGTGACCGTCCAGGTGTAGCCGAAGGACGCGTTCTGATCGACGACGTGGATGTACCCGTTGCCGTCGCCGCCCGACGGACCGGTGAGGGTGGGTGCGTAATACTGCAAGTCCTTGCGCTGGCTGTAACGCAGGAACGCCGTCATGCGATCGTTGATCTGGGCGTCGAGTTTGGCGTCGTATTTGTCGCCGTAGTCGCGAATCAATAGCAGCGCCTCGTCGTTGTTGGAGCGTCCGGGGCCGTTGGTGGGCGGCAGCCCGGTCAAGACCGTGGCGGCGAAGGGATTCAACTGTGCCACCGGGATCTGCGTGTTGGCGGGGTACACCACGCCGGTCAGCGGGTTGACCACCGTTACGGGCAGGATACCCTGGCGATCCGTCATGCTGGCGATGGAGTCGAAATTGAGGTAGCGCTGCAATTGGCGGAAGCCTTCGTAATCCCCGAAGAAAAAGAGCTTATTCTTGATGATTGGTCCGCCGATGGTGGCGCCGAACTGGTTGCGCTGCAAGGTGGGCTTGACGAAGACGGCGGGACTGAACAGGAAGCCGGTGGCGTTCAGGGCCGTGTTGCGCAGGTATTCGTAGGCTGAGCCGTGAAACTCGTTGGTTCCGGATTTCATGACCGCGCTGACCACCGCGCCGCCCACGCGCCCGTATTCGGCGCTGTAGTTGCTGGTGATGACTTTGAATTCGGCAAGGGCGTCCGGCGATAACTGCACCAACTGGGCGGAATAGCCCTGGTTGCTGGTGCCATAGGCATTATTATCGAGGCCGTCCAACAGGAAATTGTTGTACGTGCTGCGCATGCCGTTGACGTTGAAGGCGCCTTCCCGCGGCGTGCCGCTGGCCGAAAAGGAGGCCGCCATGGGAGACTTGACGGAGTTGGTGGACAACAGCGCCAGGTCGGCATAATTGCGGCCGTTGAGGGGAAGTTCGGTGACTGCCGCGGTGTTGATGACCTGACCGTGCTCGCTGGAATCGGTTTCCAGGACGGCAGCCACGCTGGTCACCTCGACGGATTCGGAAACGGCGCCCACCTGCATGGCTACGTCCACGCGCTGCCGCGCGCCCACGTTGACCATCAGGTCCGTCGTGGTGGATTTGGAAAAACCGGCGTGCTCCACCACCAGGCTATAGCGGCCCACCTTGACGTTGAAGAAATCGAAGTTGCCGTTCTCGTCGGTGGAGGTCTGAACTTTGATGGCGGTGTCCTGATTGGTGAGCGTCACCGTAGCCTTCGGTACAGTGCCGCCGGACTGGTCGTGCACCGTGCCTAGAACCTCGGCGTTTTCAAACTGCGCGTGCAGCAGGCCCGCCAGGAGAAAACAGCCGAGTGCCAGCGTGGTTTTCTTGAATTTGGTCATACGATCGCCTTTCCTCACCAGAGATGGTACCGGTTGCAGGTTTCGGGGTCCTTACATTGCCGTTACAGGTACGTGTCATGCGCCGCCTCCTTTGAGAGCCGGTGCGGGTTCAATGGTAGCGCCCCGAGCCGGACCGAGGGGGCGAGGTTTCAACTTCCATGTCAGGGATAGCAACAGGATGCCCAGGAACGTGGAAGCCAGAATTGCGTAGAAGGCGGTATTCCAACCGTAGCGCTCGGAGAGAGTGCCGATACCTTTGGCCTGCGCGGTGCGGCCGAGATAGCCAAAAAGTCCGATGAACCCCGCGGCCGTGCCGATGGCCTTTTTCGAAGTGAAATCGAGGCCCATGACCGGCAGCAGCATCACCGGGGGATAAATGAAGAATCCGATAATCCCGAAGAGCGTCAGATCGAGCCAGAGCATTCCCTGCGGCGTGTAGAGAATGCCGCCGAACGCCAGAAAAACGGGAACCATGCAGAGCAGGCTGACCATGCCGCGGCGCCCCCCGGCTTTGTCGGACAACCAGCCCATCAGGACGGTGCTGAACATGCCTCCCAATTCGTAGATGGCGGTGCTGAATCCACCTTGTTCGAGGCTGGCGTGCTTGACCTCCTTCAGATAGGTGGGGCCCCAATCGAGCATGCTGTAGCG
>PLDO01000037.1 GCA_003136215.1 Bryobacterales bacterium | reverse complement strand
CGTTGATCGGCGGCTCAAAATGCTCTTGTCGGACTTTTTCATCAACCTCTTTCAGTCGGCTTTTCCGCGATAGCCTCCGGCGCCGACGGCTGCATGCGGTTGCCAGACCGCTCCCGGCCATTCAGACGGGCGCCCGGTACCAGTAGTCCTTGATCACGTGGGTAAAGCGGTTGTCGCCATCCGAAACAAAGACAGCAAGCGACGCGCCCTCGGTCCCGTGCCAGCGGACGCCAAGCGCGTAGAAGGTGCCGCGCTGAAGTAGGAACACGACTTCAAAATCTTTAGGGGACACTACGCCAACATCGTCGACGCGCCACAGATCTTCTCCTGCTCCCCGGAACACTGCCGGATAATCAGCGAAAATCATCCGGTCGCGGTCTATCAGGACCACGCTGGCGAGGGCGTCTTTGTCCTGACGGGCGAACTCGACCAGGACGAGGCGTCTGTCTGCCGGCAGACGCGCGATTAGCCAGCAGTTGACGACCTGCCGGCTGCGCGAGGAGGCAAGCCGGCGCCGAACGTCCGGGTCACATTCGCTGGACCCGGCCGGCAGCTCTGCTGGGAGCAGGGTCGCCGATGACAGCAAGGGGTCGCTGGCAAGAAAGCAGCTCGCGCCGGTCTCGATCTTGCCTTGAAGGACTGTAAAAACATTTCCAGCCAACTTGTCGAAGTTGTAAGGTGTCTGCCTTCCGTTGTGACCTTCGCGCTCGGCCTGCCGGCGTTCGAACTGCACGGAAAAGCGGCGGCCGCCACTGCATAGCGCTGTATGGAGCATGGCGGGTTGCAACAGGTCGGAAACAGTGAGGAGACGCGTGCCACTCGGATCGGGAAACCCAAAGGCTCCATATTGCATCGTTGCCGGCGGCGGTTCCTGACCTCGTATTCCGCCAGCAAGAAGAATGAGGAGCCACACGGCCCCGAATGACTTCGTTGTTCGCATCGTTGAAGCCTTATTGCTACCCCGTCTCTCCAAATCTTATCGCTCTTCGCTCCTGCCCCAGCCACGCCGCCACGGCCGCCAGCAGAAACACCGTGGCCGCCGTGCCGGCCATCGCATTGGCATAGCCGATGTGTGGCGCGATGCTCGCCTCCACGTAGGCCACCGGGCTCGAAAGCAGCACTCCTACCTGGTATCCGAATCCCGGCAGGAAGCCCCGCACCGAATCGGGCGATAGCTCCGACAGGTGCGCTGGAATCACGCCCCACGCGCCTTGCACCAGGAACTGGATCAGGAAAGCGCCCGCAAACAACAGGGGCAGGGAAGGCGCATAAGCCCACAGCGGAATCGCTATCGTCGCGCCCACCAGCGCCGCGATAATCGCCCGCCGTCTCCCCCATCCGTCCGAAAGCCACCCGATCAGCGTGCCGCCCAGAATCGCCCCCACCATCGAGACGCCATTCAGAACCGCGCGCTGGGTCACGCCGAAATTCCACTGCCGCTTCAGAAAGGTGGGGTACAAATCCTGCGTCCCGTGCGATGCCAGGTTCATCGTCATCATGAACATCGCCAGGTAAAGGAACAGTTTCCAGTTCGAAAGAATCTCGCGCCGCAGGCTGCTCCACGATTCCTTCCGCGTCTTCTGCCAGACTTCCGATTCCTTCACGTGCCAGCGCACGAACAGCGCCAGCAGCGCCGGCAACCCGCCGATAAAAAACAGCGGCCTCCAGCCGAAACGCCGGAACAGCAGGAAGTAGCACACCGTGGCCAGCAGGTTGCCCGTCGCATAACCCTGTTGCAGGAAACCGGAAAGCACCCCGCGCAACCGCGGCGGCACTTTCTCCATGGCCAGCGACGCCCCGATCCCCCACTCCCCGCCCATGCCGATTCCGAAAAGCGCGCGCAGCCCCAGGAACGTCGCGTAGTTGGGCGCCAGGCCCGAGAGCACTTCCAGCACCGAGTAGAGCACCAGGTCCAGCATCAGCGGCAGCCGCCGCCCGTACCGGTCCGCCAGCAGTCCGAACAGAAACGCGCCCACTGGACGGAACGCCAGCGTCACCGTCATGGTGAAAATCATCTCCGCGTCCGACTTGTGAAACTCCCGCCCGATGTCGGTCAGGCAGATGCTCACCAGGAAGAAGTCGAACGCGTCGAGCGTCCACCCCAGGTACCCCGCCGTGACCGCCGCCCAGTGGCCGCCGCCGTCCGATGCTGCAACGCCTCCCGATTTCGTCACGTCCCGGCCATCTTAGCGCATGTGCCGCCCCGCGCCGAATAGTGTAGAGTAGACCGGATAGGGGGTGCCCCATGTGGCGGGTCCGTTTCTGTTTGCTCACGGGGTTTGCTTCGCTCGCCGCCATTGCTCTGTTCGTCGCGCGTTCCGACGCCGCGCCGGAGACCATTCGCCTCATCGCGCCCGGGGTCTGGTTCCGCGAAGGCGATATGGAGCAAGGCCACTGCAATAACGCGATCATCGAGATGAAAGATTATCTCGTGGTCGTCGATGCCAACTATCCCAGCGGCGCGCGCGGCGCCATGGCCGATTGCAAACGCCTCTCGCCCAAGCCCGTCAAATACGTCTTCGACACGCACCACCACGGCGACCACATTTACGGCAACGCGCTCTGGACCCAGGCCGGTGCCACCACCATCGCCTTCCCCGGGGTGGCCGCCGAAATGAAACGCTTTGAACCGGCGCGCTGGCTGGCCGCCGTCAAGAGCCGTCCCGATGTCGCCGAACTCCATCGCGACACTCCCGAACCTCCCAAGCAGGACATCACCCAGCCGCAGTTCGTCCTCAACGATGGCCAGCGCAAAATTGAATTCCTCCACTTTGGATGGGCCCACACCCGCGGCGACGGCTTCGCATATCTGCCGAAGGAAGAGGTCCTCTGCACCGGCGATGCCGTGGTCAACGGACCCTACAACGCCACCATGGATGCCAACATCGGCAACTGGCCCACCGTCTTGCGCGCCGCCGAAAAGCTGAAAGTGAAGTTCGTGCTGCCCGGCCACGGCGTGCCCGGCGGGCGCGAATTGATCGCCGGCCAGGAGCAGTTCATGGCGGAGCTCTATAAGGCCGTCAAGGCCGGCGTCGACCAGGGCAAGCCGGTCGAAGACCTGCAAGCCTCCGTCAGCCTGCCCGTCTCCGTCAGCAACTGGGTATCCGAAGCCTCGCTCAAACGCCAGATCAAAGACGCCTACGACGAGATCAAGCAGGAGAAGCCGCGCGGCGATCTGCAACAATAGCCCACAGCGCCAGCCACACCACCGCCAGCGCCCAGCCCGCCACCACATCGCTGGGATAGTGGAAGCCCAGATACACGCGTGAGAATCCGAGGAGCGCCGCCATCACCACTACCGCCGCGCGCCAACGCGCTCCCGCCGCCAGGATGCCGGCCATGATCCCAAACAACACCGCCGGCACAAACGCGTGGCCGCTCGGGAAGCTGTACGTTTCCGCCGATACGAGGCCAAAGAAAACTTCCGGCCGCGGCCTGTGAATCAGCGCCTTGAGCAGTTGCGCCACCGCTTCCGCGCCCAGGCTCCCCGCCACCAGCAGGTAAGCCGCCCTGCGCTCGCCGCGCCTCAACCAACGCCACACCAGGATCGCCGCCAGCGGCACCAGAAAATATTCCGAGCCGATCATTGTGATCGCCCGCATGGCCGCCGTCAGCGCCGGAAAAGCCCAGCCGTGGATCGCCGCCCGCACCGGCAGGTCGAACCCGATAGCCTCGCCGCGCATCACCGGAACCGCCATTGCGCCAAACACCGCCAGCCCACAAATCGCCGCCGCCGCGCGCATTCTCCTCACCTTCGAGAGCATACACCAGATTTCCGATCCGAGCCGCGACCGTCAGGGAGCGTTGTTCGCCCGCGCATGTTTCCTCGCGGTCAGCCAACCCGATTCGGTGTCTAATAGAGAAATGAAGTATTTGCTGAGCGCCCTTCTGCTGCCGGGGCTGTCGATGGCCGCCATTTTGCCCGATTCCATCGGCGCTTACCAGCGCGGCGCTACCTCCCAGCCAACGCTCGACAACCGCCCGCTCTGGGATGAGTGTGGCCTCAAGAACTGGGAATCGGCGGCGTATCAGAACGGCCAGGCGAAGTTTGTAGCCACCGCTTACCAACTTGGCGACACCACCGGCGCGCTGGCCGCCTTCGACTGGCAGCGGCCGCAAGATGCCAAGCCCTCCACCGCGTCAAAGCTCGCCGCCGAAACCGCCGACAGCCTGCTCCTGGTCCATGGCAACTACCTGTTTTTTTTCTCCGGCTACAAACCCACCATGCCCGAACTCGATGCCGTGGCTGCCGCGCTCCTCAACGTCGATAACACCGTCCTGCCCGCGCTGCCCGGATACCTGCCCTCGGAGGGCCTCGTGGTCAACAGCCAACGCTATGTCCTCGGACCCGCCGGCCTGCAGAAATTCGCCCCGGCCATCCCGCCTTCGGTAGCCGCTTTCCATCTCGGCGCGGAGGCCCAGTTGGCGGTTTTCCACAACCCCAAGGGCGATTTGCCCCTGGCGATTTTCGACTATCCCACCCCCCAGATGGCCATCCAGAAAGTCGCCGATTTCGACAATCTGCCCGGCGCCGTTGCAAAACGCAGCGGCCCCCTGGTGGCCGTGGTGCTGTCTCCCCCCGACCCGGATTTTGCTGAGCGCCTCCTCTCTCAAGTCCGGTATCAGGCCGAAGTGACCCGCGATGAATACGTTCCCACGCGCCGCGACAACATCGGCAATCTGGTCGTAAATGCCTTCGTTCTCATTGGGATACTGCTGACGTTCTGCTTGGTCTCCGGGCTGGCATTGGGGGGTGTACGGGCCTACTTACGGCGCATACGGCACGGTCAGGAGCCCGACGGGTTGATCACCTTACATCTGCAATAGCGCGAGCCCGCTACATAAGCTTCCGGTTTTGTTTGCCTTAGACCGAAATCCTCAGGCTCAAAACCAGTCTTTTGGCCGATGCGGCCGTTTCAGCCGAAACGCGCGCTGCCCGCAAGTCAGCCTGTACGAGACGGTTACGGGGAAGAATTTTGAGCCGGATTTTCACTTGACTGCGGAGCCATTAGGAAATAAGATCCAACTACAAAGTTTTGACGGTTGCGGTTCCGTCGAAGCTGATTCTCCCATCGAACATCACCCTGGTAGAACAGGGGAAAATGCTCACCCTTAGGGGTGAGCATTTGTATTTTGGTGCAAACATTAGGTTTAGGCTGATTCGTCGGGCCCTCGGAGGACTTTCCGGGGGTACCACCGGCCGTCGGAACCCTCGCGGTGCCCCCAGCGGCCCTGATTTCGCGCGCAAGAGGCCCTCTACACGCTATCCTGGAGGGTAAATCAAATGACTGATCAGAAGTTACAAGTAGTAGCCCTGGGCGGCTTGGGCGAGTTCGGCATGAACATGACCGCCATCCGCTACGGCAACGACATCATCGTGGTCGATTCCGGCATGATGTTCCCCGAACCCGAACTCCTCGGCGTCGATCTTGTCATGCCCGACATCACCTTCCTCAAGGAAAACCAGGAACAGGTCCGCGCCCTCATCCTCACCCACGGCCACGAAGACCACATTGGCGGCCTGCCTTGGATCCTGAGCGAAATCAAGGTTCCCGTCTACGCCACGGAGTTCACCCTGGCCTACGTGGAGGGCAAGCTCGAAGAGCACCACCTGCTCGACGAAACCACGCTCATCGAGATTGAGCCCAAGCACAAATTCACCATCGGGCCGTTCACCATTGAGCCGATCCGCGTGACCCACTCGCTGGTGGACTGCGTGGCGCTGGCCGTCGATACGCCCGTCGGCGTCGTCATCCACACCGGCGACTTCAAGATCGACCTGTCGCCGCTCGACGATCAGGCCTTCGATCTGCACACCTTCGCCGAGTACGGCAAGAGAGGCGTGCTGGCCCTGCTGCAGGACTCGACCAATGTGGAGAGACACGGCTTTACGCCCAGCGAACGGGCCGTGCGTCCGCGGCTGGATGAGATCTTTTCGCGCGCCACGAAGAAGCTGTTTTTCAGCTGCTTCTCCTCCTCGATTTACCGTATTCGCATTGCGATGGAACTGGCCCGCGAGCACAAGCGCAAAGTGGCCATCATCGGCCGCAGCATGGTGGAAAGCACCGAGATTGCGCAGGACCTGGGGTACATCGAAGTGCCCAACGGCCTGATCATCAATCCAGGGCAGATGAAAGACTACCCCGTGGACCAGCTGATGGTGCTCATCAGCGGCACGCAGGGCGAGCCCATGAGCGCGCTGAGCCGCGCCGCGGTGGACAACCATCGCCACGCGCACATCGACGCGGGCGACACCGTCATACTGAGTTCGCGTGTGATTCCCGGCAACGAGAAGAGCATCTTCAGGGTCATCGACCACCTCTATCGCCGCGACGCCAACGTGATCTACGACGACGGCTCGCACGGACTCATCCACGTCAGCGGCCACGGCAGCCAGGAAGAGCAGCGAATGCTCATCAACCTCGTGCGGCCCAAGTTCTTTATCCCCGTGCACGGCGACTATCGCTACCTGCGTCTCCACGCCAAGGTAGCCATGGAAACCGGCGCCGTGGAACACGCCATG
>PLDO01000050.1 GCA_003136215.1 Bryobacterales bacterium | reverse complement strand
TGGTTCGCAGGCGGAAGCGCCTGCGCCACCAACTGCAAGTCCTGTGTTGGTGGGGCAGGCTTCAGCCTGCCAACTCTTCCT
This sequence comes from Bryobacterales bacterium, assembly GCA_003136215.1. Taxonomy (GTDB): domain Bacteria; phylum Acidobacteriota; class Terriglobia; order Bryobacterales; family Bryobacteraceae; genus Solibacter. The sequence continues at coordinate 3,128 of PLDO01000050.1, read as the reverse complement.
AGACCGCACGCGCGCTCCCAATCAGCGCATGGAGGATTTTTTGAGCCGCCATGGGGATTACCGTGCCGGGACCGAACACGTCGGCCACGCCCGCCTCGAATAAGGCCGGGTAATCCTGCGGCGGAATCACGCCGCCAACCACCACGCGAATGTCCTCGCGGCCCAGCGCCTTCAACTCGGCGATCACTTCCGGCACCAGTGTCGAGTGGCCGCCGGCCAGTGAGGAGACGCCGAGCACGTGGACGTCGTTCTCCACGGCCATGCGGGCGGCCTCCCGGGGCGTCTGGAACAGCGGACCGACGTCGACGTCGAAGCCCAGGTCGGCAAACGCCGTAGCGATTACCTTGGCGCCGCGATCGTGTCCGTCCTGGCCCATCTTCGCCATCAATATGCGAGGCCGGCGACCCTCCGCGCGCGCGAACTCTTCCGCCAGCGCCCGGGCCTGCTGGAATTCCGGATTCCCCTGGCTCTCCGCCGCATAGATACCTGAAATCGTCCGGCTCACGGCCTGGTACCTCCCGAATACCTTCTCCAGCGCCGATGAGATCTCGCCCAGCGTCGCCCGCACGCGTGCCGCTCGAACCGAGAGCTCCAGCAGGTTGCCGGAGCCGGTTTCGGCGGAACTGGTGAGCGCCGCCAACGCTTCATCCACGGCACGCTGATCGCGCGTGGCGCGAATCCCGGCGAGCCGCCGCAACTGCGATTCCCGCACCGCTTTATTGTCCACGATGCGCACGTCGAGCTGCTCGGTTTCGGCCGGCCTGTATTTGTTGACGCCGACGATGGTTTCCCGCGCCGAATCGATCTGCGCCTGCCGCCGGGCGGCAGCCTCTTCGATCCGCATTTTGGGAATTCCCGTCTCAATCGCCTTCGCCATGCCGCCCAGCCCTTCGATCTCCTGAATATGGTGCCAGGCATTGTGCATCAGTTCGTGGGTGAGGGACTCCACATAGTAACTCCCGGCCCAGGGGTCCACCACCTTGGTGATGCCGGTCTCTTCCTGCAGGAAGATCTGAGTATTGCGCGCGATGCGCGCCGAAAAATCCGTCGGCAGGGCGATGGCTTCGTCCAGCGCGTTGGTGTGCAGCGACTGCGTGTGGCCGAGCACCGCCGCCATGGCCTCCACGCAGGTGCGCGGCACATTGTTGAAGACATCCTGCGCCGCCAGGCTCCACCCCGAGGTCTGCGAGTGCGTGCGCAGCGCCATCGATTTCGGATTCTTCGGGTGGAACCCCTGGATGATTTTGGCCCACAGAACGCGCGCCGCGCGCAGCTTGGCGATTTCCATGAAGTGGTTCATGCCGATGCCCCAGAAGAAGCTCAGCCGCGGCGCGAACGTATCGATATCGAGACCCGACTGAATGCCCGTGCGGATGTACTCCAGGCCGTCCGCCAGCGTGTAACCCAGTTCCAGATCGGCGCTGGCGCCGGCTTCCTGCATGTGGTAGCCGGAGATCGAGATGCAGTTGAACTTCGGCATATTCTCCGAGCAATATTGGAAAATGTTGCCGATGATCCGCATGGAGGGCCCGGGCGGGTAAATGTACGTGTTGCGGACCATGAACTCTTTCAGAATGTCGTTCTGAATGGTCCCGCCCAGGTCCTTGGTGGCCACGCCCTGCTCTTCGGCGGCCACAATGTAAAACGCCATGATGGGCAGCACCGCGCCATTCATGGTCATGGAGACCGACATCTGCCCCAGCGGAATCTGGTCGAAGAGAATCTTCATGTCCTCGACCGAATCGATGGCAACGCCGGCCTTGCCGACGTCGCCCGAGACGCGCTCGTTGTCGGAATCGTAGCCGCGATGCGTCGCCAGGTCGAACGCCACCGACAGACCCTTCTGTCCGGCAGCCAGATTGTGGCGGTAGAACGCGTTCGATTCTTCGGCGGTAGAGAACCCGGCGTACTGGCGGATGGTCCACGGCTGCATGGCGTACATGGTGGAGTAGGGTCCGCGCAGGAATGGCGCCACGCCCGCGGCGTACTCCAGGTGCTCCATGGCGTACAAATCGTCGGCCGTGTACCACGCCTTGACAGGGACGTGTTCGGCCGTGTTCCAGACCGGCGAACCCTCCGGCGGCCCCGCCGGGTCCGAGGTCTGCGGCAGCAGCCGGTAGTCGATCTTAGAGAAGTCGGGTCTCATTGGGTGCTCCTCATTCCCAGTTTGTCCTGCCATTGCGTCAGGGTTTGGATCAGGTCGCTCGCCACGTGAACAAAGCCCTGCACGCCAGCCGCCTGCAATGCCTCGATCTGCTCTTTCGGGTTGCCCGCCACCAGCACCGGCGCCTTCACCGCGGGGCAGACTTCCTGGGCGAAAGCCAGGTATTCGGCGTCGGAACTGCATAGCACAATCAAGTCCGCGTCCGTCCCCTGGTATTCCTCGGCTTCCAGCATGTCGAAGCCCGCGCACCCGAAGAAGTTGAAGCAGAAGTTCGATCGCGCGCCCTTCATCTTGACGTCGCCGCGCTTGAGCAGCAGCACCTTCGGGTATCGCCCCGCGGCGCGTGCGTGTTCGGTAGTGCGCCGGCGGATCTTCTCGAACGGTTCGGCCACGCGAGCCAGGGGCAGCGGCGCCGCGGGCTCCACAGCCGGGATTTCCATCTCCGGTGTTTTCTCTTCCACGTTGGGATAGTTGTTGACGCCCACCAGTGCCCGCCGTCGCGTGGAATAAGCCTTCTCCCGCGCCGCGCGCGTCTCCGCCAGCGCCTTCCCGATGGAGCCGGAAGCCAGCGCCTTGGCGTAGCCTCCCTCGCTCTCGGTCTGCTGGAAGAGCTTCCAGCCTGCGCGCGCTAGCGAATCCGTCAACGCTTCGATGTAATAGGAACCGCCCGCCGGGTCGGCCACGGCGTCCAGGTGCGATTCTTCCTGCAGTATCCTTTGTACGTTCAGCGCCAGGTGCGCATCGAACGCGAAGGGCTCCACCGTGAGCTGGTCGCAGCCTCCCACCACGGCGGAGAACGCTTCGGTGGTGACGCGCAGCAGGTTGGTATACCGGTCGTAGGCGCTTTTGTTGCGCCGCGGGGTGCGCACGTGCAGCCGCATCCGGCAAGCGCCGTCGTCGGTGGCGCCGAAGGCGGTCACGGCCTGCGCCCACAAAATGCGCGCGGCGCGCAGCTTGGCGATCT
>PLDO01000470.1 GCA_003136215.1 Bryobacterales bacterium | reverse complement strand
GGCCGACCATGGTCGTCCCGACGGTGGCCGGCGAGTGCTTCGTTGAAACGGCCACGGTCGCAGCACATCAAGGGGAGATACGCGTCGAGCAGCCCCCCGAGAACAGCTTGAGCTGTAATTTCGCGACTTCGGACGACCGGCGAAGAATATAGCGAGGATTCAGCGAACTCCTTGAGAGCGGCCAGTAGCGGCGATGCTTCAGAGTCGCGGAGAAGTCCATCCTCCGTACCTTCGAGAATGCTTTCTTGACGGATCCTAAAAGTGACGCCTGCGCTGCGGGCCAGGAATCGGATCACGGCTGAGTGGAAGTCCTGCATGGGCGTCAGTCTCTCGACCGAGCCGCCATTAATAGCACGACGCGGTTCTTTGAGAAGATCCAATGCCCGCAGGATGTCCCTGGCATCCTTATTCACCTTGCCTTTGACGGCCGCGGATAGCGCCGCCCCCGCGTGCCTTTCCATGTACTCCGCGAATTGCGGGCCCCTAATGAGGCCCTTCTCGATGCCGTCCTCGATATCGCTAACGCAGTAGGCAATGTCATCGGCTGCTTCCATCAGGTTGACCAGTGGATGCCGAGATCCTTGGCGGATCATTAAGGTCGCACAAATCCAATCCACTGTCTCCTGTTCCGTATGAAAATACCCGGCCTTCTTACGAACACCGTTCCGGCCTGGTAACTTCTCTCCCACCGAATCCGACTTCCACGGATACTTCAAGGTTGCGGCAAGAGTGGTCGCAGTCAGGTTCAGCCCGCAGAGGTCGCCTGTTTCGGAAGGCTGAAGCTTCGTGCCAATCCTGAAACCCTGAGGGTTGCCGTCGAAGTGCTGGAAATCAAGATAGTACCTATCCCACTTACGCAGCTTGTCTGTTGCAATATTGGCCACTTTCACGGAATCGGCCTTCAGGTGGAACCAGTCCGAGATCGCGATCTCGCCGAAGTGTCCGAATGGCGGGTTGCCGAGATCGTGCAGCAGACATGCAGTCTCCACAAACGTCGTCAGTGGCCGCTCTTTCCCGGCGATGCCCAAGGTCTCCAGCTCAGAATGTGAAAACGCCTTGATCGCCTGTTGGGCGACGAACCGCCCAATCGACGCCACCTCCAGCGAATGAGTGAGTCGCGACCTCACGGCAGCGTTCGACTCCAGGGAAAAGACCTGTGCCTTGTTCTGCAGACGCCGGAACGGTGCGCTGAACAGCACGCGCCCCCGATCGGCGTCAGCTTCCTCTTCGAGCGTTCGGCCCTTCACTCTTGAGGCGCGGTGTCTCGCGCCACTGAGAAGGCGGTCGTACGGCTTGTCCTTCCCTGCCACTGCGGTCATGCGGCGCTTTCCAAAGAAGTCTGGAACTCGCGAGAGCCCCGATCAGATTCGATGAGCCGTACGCGACCGAGCACAGTGGTGCTGAACACCTGCAAGAACTTGTCTTTGCCTTGTGGAAACCGTTGGCAGACATCGCTCCAATCACACTCACGAATCCTCGGCACCACTTCAGTGAGCAGTCGATCCGCGTCGTGTGTCGAAAGGGTTAAGCTGGGCACCTCGTGCATTACTTTCGCGAGCCGGATCGCCAAAACGACGACATGCAGGAGGGACATTTCGGCCCAGCGCGGCCAGTTGATTCCTGGATCGGTCACCGGCGTTTGAGACTGGACCTGAAATGGATCCAGGATATGACCACTGCCCAGATGGAGCGAAAGGGCGTTGATTCTCAGATCGAAGTAGGACAATGCCGTCGCGACATCCTTAAATCCGTGGAAAAACTCGCGTGGCTGAAACAGCTCGATCTGTAATATATTCCAACGGTACCGGCGGTGATGGTGGCTGTTTAGGTCGAACGGGATTTTCAAGGCGTCAAGCGCCTCAATGGCACGGTCATCGCCATTAGGTATCATGATGTCTACGTCGCCGGACAGTTTGTCACCGAATAGCGCACGGCGAATTGTCCCCCCACACACGTAGATTTCACCGCCGGTCGCACGTTCGAGGACTTCGATGGCGCAGCGGGAATCGAAGCGTTCCATGAGATTCCTCAACACCCGAGACGATAGATCGCCGCGCTCTGTGCCCTGCTCGCTTGATGCGAGCAGATTCCTGGTCGGAGTTCCCTTACTCATCTGTCTCAAGCTCCCTAGCCCCAGCATAGCGCTTCCTGTGTTTCGCGTCCTCTGCCCAATTCAATCGACGGCTCTGCGCTATTCCGGCCGACTGTCCGGCGCCGCGTCCGCCGCGCCAGGGGCTCTGTTCTCACGCGCGAACCGGAAAGTTGGGCCGAGGCGGTCAGGTTGACGCGTAACACAAAGAAACCGGCCAAATCCGCTTGCTCCCAGAACCCAGCGTAAGCGATCTAAAATCACACAGTTTGGGCGGTGTTTTTGCGTTTATTCGATTTAATCTGTGCAGGTGCCACATTCCAGACAAGTTAACGCCGCGCGGGCATCATGATTGGCCGAATAGACGCCCTTGACCGTGGAAGCGTTCGGTCGCAGGCCTCGGTCCGTATGGTCGCCCACTCGGAGAAAGGCGCCGGCGCGGCCGTCGGAGCCAACTTTGGCAGGTCCCCTTTGCGTCGATGCGACCCAGCAGGACCGCTACCGGCCACTCGATGCAGCATTGCGAGAAGGGGTGAGCAGGCGGCCACACCGCCAGTCGGCAGTGCGCAGCCCTGCAAGCTTGCGGCGTCGGCCGGATCCATCTGGGACAATAAAGTATATCTCTATGATTCTTGGATTCATCGGGACAGGCGCCATTGCGGCCGCCATCGTCAGCGGTCTCAATTCGGAGGGCAGGGCGCGCCTTACCATCCGCTTGTCGCCGCGCAATGCCGGCGTCGCCGCCGGGCTCGCCAGCCGGTTTGACAACGTCTCGGTGTGCGCCTCCAGCCAGGAGGTGCTCGATGGGTCCGAGACAGTCATCCTTGCGGTGCGTCCGCAAGTTGCGGAGGAGGTTCTATCCGGGCTCCGTTTTTCGTCCGACCAGATCGTGATCAGCCTCGTAGCCGGGTTCTCCGCGCGCCGTATCGCGGACCTAGTGGCTCCTGCCGGAAAGATCTGGAGGGCAATCCCGCTGCCGTCCGTCGCCCAGAGGCGAAGCCCGATTGCGTTATATCCACCCCTGGGGCCTCCCGCCGAGCTGTTTGCCCTGCTGGGTCAGGTATTCGAGATCGAGAAAGAAGACCATCTCAACGCCCTCAACACCGCCACGTCGACCATGGCTGCATACTTCGCCTTTGTGGGCCACATTGCGTCCTGGGTCGCGCGCAAGGGGATTCCGGAGCAGCAGTGCCGGGAGTATATGGCACGTATGTTCGCCGGACTCGCCGACGCCGGCCTGGAGGTGTCCGAACGAAGCTTCGAGGACCTCGCGAGGGCTCACGCGACACCGGGAGGACTGAATGAACAGGTTTTGCGCGATCTGACCGATCACGGCGTGTTCGACACTCTCACGGAAGCTCTCGATTCCGTCCATCGAAGAGCCGCCGACGTATCCGCCTGAGCGGGTTCTGTCCGGTTGGTCGGCGATATCCGGGAGTTGGCCGGACTGCGCTTGGGCAGATCAGTCCCGTGCAGTCCCGCGGAAACCGGCTGAGGCAACGTCCCCAGGAGCACCGCGCCGCGAGTTGCATTGCTGCATCTGCATCTCCCGGCGTACCTCGACGGCATGCACGCGCTCATGCATCCCAACTCGACAAAGCTTCTTCGGCCGCTTGTGCCTCCTTGCCGCGCCGTGGCGGGCGCCTGGGGTGCTTCTGGGGTTGGGGAGGATGTCGTACCCACCCTGGGCAGCCGCGACGGCCTGTGTGCCTCAGCTTACGCGGGGTGCGCCATCCCGCTCATGGCCACTACCGCGGCCGCCGATATTACCCGAATAATAAGGATAGGACGGATGCCCGACGGGAGGCTCGATGACGGCGAAACCGGTCGACAAGGAACGATTACACGGCTTGGACGCAGTACGCGCCTCTGCACTTCTGCTCGGCATCTGGCTGCACGCCTCCATGTCGTTCTGGGCGCCGCCGG
>PLDO01000042.1 GCA_003136215.1 Bryobacterales bacterium | reverse complement strand
GCGTAACCATTTCAGACGGGACAGGAAGAGGAAGAAGCTGCGCACCACGATAGGCTAACACCCTGCGTGGCAGTCGGCAGGCTGAAGCCTGCGCCAGCCCAGTGGTGCTGTGGCATCTGGTAGACTTCCGGATAGTGGTCGTCGGTAAGCCATTTCACGTCCTGCCCGGCGAGCTGCGCTGCCCGCGCTGTTTCGGGAAGGATATTGTGCCTTCGAAGCCACGCGGTTGGTGCGATGCGGTGATGCGGGCGTTCGGGAGGATTCCGCGGCACTGCCGGTTCTGCGCGTGCCGGTTCTATGTTCGCGGGCCAGTCGATGAAGTGGAGACCTCGGACCCGCGGAATTCACGCGCCACATAGGAAAAGGGGCAGCCGCTTGCGCGGCTGCCCCTTGGAGTTAGAAAAGGCGGACAGGCCAGGAGGCCTGTCCTACTGTAATGCTTAGAATACGACCCGTATGCCGACCTGCATACGGCGGGCATTGGTGCCGTCGGGGAATCCCTGCGACGCATTGCCCGTATCGAGCAGCGACACGCCGCCGGTCAACACCGGCTTGAGCACATTACCGGTCGCTGCGTAGGCTGCGGTCTGCACGCCCGTATTGTGGATCGTGTTGAACACGTTGAAGGCTTCAAACAATAGCGTCGCCTTGACACGCTCGGAGATCGGCAGACTGCGCGAAAGGCGCGCATCCACGTTGTAGATCTGGTCGATGTTCATGCTGTTCACCGGCCAGAACGGAACGCGGTTCCATCCGCCCGAGCCATTCAGCGTGCCGTGGTTCAGGCTGATTCCCGCAAACTGGGCGCCGGTAGACGTGCTGAGCGAATTGATGGTGGCCGAAACCGGGTGCGCGCTGGCCAGCGTGGTGATCGCCGAGAGTTCCCAACCGTTGACCAGATACTTGGCAGCGGTGGAAGTGCTGGTGGTCAGCACCGGTCTCCACAGCCAGTTGATGGAGAGGCGATGACGCTGGTCCAGGGACGAAGATCCCTTGTCCAGCGCATAGTTTCCATTGAACGTAGCATTATTGTAGGTGTTGGAGATGTTGTAACTCGCGCCCTGTTCGTTGCCATCGTCGATGGCGTGCGACCAGGTGTAGTTCACCATCGCCATGAAGCCCTTCGCCATGCGCTTCTGGAACTGTACCGCCAGCGCGTTGTACCAGGATTGGCCACCGTTCTCCACCTGCAGGATGCTGCCGTAGCGGGGGTCCATGCGGGTGGCGTATGGGAACAACTGCGTCGAGTAAGTGCCCACCTGGTTGCCTGCGGCGTCGTCGATGAGGTACGTGTAGGATTGAGAAGTCGGCTGGCCCAAATTGAGATCGCGCTGGGTGTAGAGGCCGATGCCGCGCGTCCAGATGTAGCTCACCGTCATGCCGATATCGTGCGTGAACTGGTGCTCCACGGCGAACGTCCCCTGCTGCGTGTAAGGCGCATGGAACTTCGGATCGGCGAATTGCAAGCTGATCGTACTCGCCGGAAGCCCGGTAGCACTGGGCAGCACATTGGGGAACAGGGGAGCGCCGGCGGTGGTGCCATTGATGGAGACGGAGGTCTGGTACTTGCCGTTGCCCAGGTACAAGGTGTCCAGCATGTTGCCGTGGAAACGCGCATAGAACATGCCATACCCGGCGCGAATCACGGTGCGGTCGTCGAGCGAGTAATTCAGGCTGAGGCGCGGCGAGAATTCCTTGCGATTGTTAGGAATCGTACCCGTCTGCGGATAATCCGGATTGACGATGGTCGGCTGCGGAATCCAGGTATGTTCATAGCGGACGCCATAGCCGAACGTCAGCCGCTTGGAGAGCTTCCAGGTATCCTGCGCATACAGGTTCATATCCGTGGTGCGGATGTTCTGAATCGGGTTGCCGAAAGTCTGGCTGAAGGTGGAGTAGCTCCTGGTGCCGGTAGTGTTGCCGGTGAAATCCCGGGCAAAGTTGGTGAGGTTGCTGAAGCTGTAGCCGCCGAACTCGTTGAACAACTGATTCATCCAATCCTGCGTGGTGGAGAAATCGGCGCCGAACTTGGCGGTGTGGGCGCCGCGCGTCCAACTATAGTTGTCTACAATCTGATAGCGGTTTTCGCTCGGATAGGTGCGTGGATAGGCCTGCGCCGCGCCCACCGTGGAACCGGCCACCGTAATGTAGGTGGGGCCGGTGGACGGGAACAGATCGCTCGCGCCCGGATCGGAGAGGCGGTCCTTGAACCAGCCGAAGCGCAGTTCGTTCACCGAACTCGGCGTGACCACCGTAGTCCAGGCAGCCTTGCCGTTGCGGGTTTCCACCGTGGAGTTGCCGTTGTTGCCCAGGGCTGCGCCGCCGGTGAGCACCGCCTGCGTCTGAATGCCATGCGGCGAACGCCAGTGCACGAGGTTCATGTCGAACGTGACCGAGTTGCGGTCGTTGAGACGCCAGTCGATCTTGGCAAAGCCGATGTCCTGCTTAAAGGAACGCGGCACCAGCACGTTCATCTGGGACTGAATGAAATTGATGGCCGCCGTGCACTGGGCGGCGGTGGCGCCGGTGGTGCCACCAATGGTGCAGTTCGAAGCGGGGATGAAGTTGCCGGTGGCGTCCGAGAGGGAGTTGTTCACGATACGGTTCAGCGCCGGGAAATTGCGGTCCACGAAATCGAAATTCGTGAAGTAGAACAGCTTGTCCTTCTTGAGCGCTCCACCCAAGCTCCCACCCGCCGTGTGGCGCCATTCCGGCAGCAGCACGCCGTTCGCATAACGGTCCGTGGCTTCCAACGTGCGATTGCGGAAGAACCAGTACCCCGTGCCGTGCGTATCGTTCTGGCCGCTCTTAGTCACGGTGTTGACCACGCCGCCCATGGCGCGGCCGAACTCGGCCGAGAAACCGTTGGAGAGCACCTGGAATTCCTGCACGGCGTCCTGCGAGATCTGGCTGCCGATGCGCGTGCGTCCCGCGTTTTCGTTGTAGAAACTCTCGGTGGTGTCGTTTCCATCCGTCAGGAAGGAGTTGCCCATGGCGATGCCACGAAAGCTGATCAGACCGAACTCGCCATCGTTGGTGACGGCGGGGGTGAGCAGCACGAAGCTGTCCACACGACGGCCATTGATGGGTAGGTCGGTGATCTGGTCCGTGTTCACCGTGGAGGTCACGCCGCTCTTGGTGTTTTCAATCATCGGCGCTTCGCTGGTCACATCCACCTTGGTAGTGGAGGAGCCGATAGCGAGACCGACCTTGAAATCCACGTTCTGGCCGACCATGACCTCAAACTCCTTGACTTCGTAGGTGGCGAAGCCCTCCTTGGTAACCGTGAGGCTGTAGCCCGAAGACGGCGACAGGGCTGGAGCCGCGAACACGCCCGCGTCGGTGGACGACATGGTGCGTCTGATGCCTTTGCCGTCGTTGGCAACGACGACGGTAGCGCCGGGGATTACCGCACCCGTGGCGTCGCGGACGGTACCGGACACGGAGCCAAGTCCGGCCGTTGCCTGCGCGTATGCACCCGCCACGAAGACGAGCGCGCAAATAGATAGAGCGAGTACTTTCCTCATTGAGAATATCCTCTTCAGACCCTTATAGCTTAGACATTCAGAATACCAGGAATACGGTTTCAATTGTATGGATATTGCGGTGAAAAGACGTTAATTTTGGGCCATAGTATCATTAGTAGATATGACTTAAGATATTGAAAACAAAAGGATAACAGCCGGCACGAATAAGCACCAACCAAAAGTGGGGGTTAGCAGTGCATTCGGCGCGTATCCGGGTGCCGGAGAACCACTGTAGCGGCCCTGCTCGTGGGATACTGGATCGTGAAAACAGCCATGGACGGCCTGGCGGAGAGACTGACGGCGGTGCGCGCGCGCATCGAGCGCGCGTCGGAACGTGCGCGGCGCGATCCGGCGCGGATTCTGTTGCTCGCGGTCACCAAGATCTTTCCCGCGGAAGCGATTCAGGACGCATATGCCCTGGGGCTGCGGGAGTTCGGCGAGAACTACGTGCAGGAGTTCGAAGGCAAGGCGCCAGCGGTGAGCGGACTGGCCGGGGCGCGGTTTCATTTGATCGGGCATCTGCAATCCAACAAGGCGGCGAAAGCAGCGGAGTTGTTCCAGGTGGTGCAAACCGTGGATTCGGCGAAACTGGCGCGGCGCTTGAACGAGGCGGGGCGCGCGCTCGACGTGATGCTGGAGGTCAAGCTGAGCGAGGAAGAGTCGAAGAGCGGCGCGGACCCGGGCGGCGTGCCGGCGTTGATCGAGGCCGTAAGGGCGTGCCCCAATCTGCGACTGCGCGGGCTGATGACGATGCCGCCGTGGTCGGAGGATCCGGAAGCGCCGCGAGGGTTTTTTCGGAGTCTGCGCGAACTGGCGGAGACACACGGACTGGCCGAGCTTTCCATGGGCATGTCCAACGACCTGGAGACGGCCATCGAAGAGGGCTCGACCTGCGTGCGCGTGGGAACGGCGTTGTTCGGGAAGCGGAGAAAGCAATTGGCCACGGATGAACACAGATGAACACGGATAGCACAGAACCGTTTTATCCGTGTTCATCTGTGTTCATCTGTGGCCAATGTGTTCTCTTGTGTCGCCAGACATGGAGCCGCGGATGACCGCCGGATTCTTTTCGCCCCTGCCCCCGGCGCGCACCGGAGTCGCCGATTATGCAGCGGCGCTGCTCATCGAATTGCGGCGGCACGGACGGGTGGAGGTAGCGCCCGCGCACTCGGACGCGGCACTCTATCACTTGGGGAATAACGGCCTGCATGCGGAAATCTACCGGCGGGCCATGGCGAGCCCGGGAGTGGTGGTGTTGCACGATGCGGTGCTCAACCATTTTTTCCTGGGCCAATTGAGCGAGACGGCGTATGTGGACGAATTCGTCTACAACTACGGGGAGTGGAATCGCGATCTGGGACGGGAGTTGTGGCGGGCGCGCGCGGGTTCGGCGGCGGACGAGCGGTACTTCCGCTACCCGATGCTGAAACGCGCGGCGGAACGCGCCCGGGTGGTGGTGGTGCACAATCCGGCGGCGGCCCGGGCGGTGAGGGAACACGCCGACAGCGCGCGCGTGGTGGAGATTCCGCATCTGTTCGCGCCGCCGCCACTGCCGGATGAAGCCGCGGTGCTGCGCTATCGCGCGTCGCTTGGAGGGAGCCCGGGCGTGGCACCCGACACCTTCCTGTTCGGGGTCTTCGGGTATCTACGGGAGTCCAAGCGGCTGGCGGCGGTACTGGGGGCGTTCGCGGCGGTGCACTCGCAAATGCCGCGGACAGCGTTGCTCGTGGCCGGGCAGTTCGTATCGACGGACCTGGAACGCGCGGTGGCGCCGATGCTCGACGCGCCCGGGGTTGTGCGCCTGCCGCATCTGGCGGAGCGCGGATTCTGGCTGGCGGCGCGCGCCGTGGATGCCTGCATCAATTTGCGCTATCCGGCGGCGGGGGAGAGTTCCGGCATCGCCGTGCGCATGATGGGCATCGGCAAGCCCGTGCTGCTCACCGATGGGCTGGAATCGGCGCCGTTTCCAGAGGATGTGTGCGTGCGCATCGCGGCGGGCCCGGCGGAGGGCGATTCCCTACGCCATCACATGGTTCTGCTAACATCGATGCGAGAGGTGGCCCGTGCCATCGGCCAACGGGGGGCCGGGCACATTGGGGCACACCATCGGGTGGAGCAAATCGGAAAACGATATTGGGACCTTCTGTGCGAAAGCTGTATCTGATTCTGGCTGGCTGCGTGGCAGCGGCCCCGGCCGCGCAAAAACCCATCGTGAAATATCTGCACGTGCCGGTGGCCATGCGCGACGGAGTCCGCCTGTCGGCCAACGTTTTTCTGGCATCGGAACGGGGGAGGGTGCCGGCCATCCTGGTGCGCACGCCGTACGGCAAGGGCGCGGACATCACAGCGAATTACCAGGCCTTCGTGGACCACGGATACGCCATCGTGGTGCAGGACGTGCGCGGGCGGTATGAGAGCGAGGGTGCGTTCCAGCCGTTGACTCAGGAAGTGCAGGACGGCGACGACACCCTGAACTGGATTGCCCGCCAGCCATGGAGCGACGGCAAGATCGGCATGATGGGCGGGTCGTACGTGGGGATTGTGCAATGGAAGGCCGCCCTCGCCAATAATCCGCACCTGAAAGCCATCTTCCCGGTGGTCTCCGGATTCGACGACTATCGCGACCGGTATTACTCGACGGGCGGCGCCGTGAAACTGGGCAACCGGTTGGAGTGGATGGCGGAGAATCTGCGCGCTCCAGGATATCACCAGGATTTCAGCCAGTTCGTGCTGCATCTGCCGGTGCGCTCGGCGGACGTGGCGGCGCTGGGGTGGGCGTCGCCCATGTACCGCGAGGTGATGGAGCATCCCGCGTTCGACGAATTCTGGCGCGCCATCAGCACGCGCGAGCAGTTGGACAAAGTGCGCGTGCCGGTGTTTTCCGTGGGCGGTTGGTACGACAATTTCGTGCAGAGCGACCTGGAAGCGTTCGCCGCGCTGCGCAAGCGAAGCGGCGTGAATCGCGTCCTGGTGGGTCCGTGGGCGCACAACATGTCGGCGCCGTTTGAAAACGTGAGCTTTGGCGCGGATGCCAGCGTGCCGGTGCGAGCTCTGCAGTTGGAGTGGTTCGACCAGTGGCTGATGGGCAAGGATTCGCCCCTGCTTTCCAAGCCCCCGGTAAAGATCTTCATGATGGGCTCTAACCTCTGGCGCGAAGAGCGGGAGTGGCCGCCGGCGGAAGCCCGCCAGAAGATCCTTTACCTGGAGAGCGCGGGGAAGGCGAATTCGCTGGCGGGCGATGGCGCGCTGGGCGAGAAACCGGCGCGCAAGCAGACGACGGACCAGTTCGTCTTCGACCCGTACAGCCCGGTGCCCACGCGCGGCGGCGCGGTGTGCTGCAACCCGAAAATCTTCCCTTGGGGACCGATGGACCAGCGCCCCGTGGAGCAGCGCAAGGACGTCCTGGTGTACACGACCAAGCCGCTGAAACGCGACTTAGAGACACTCGGCAGAGTGCAGGCTGTGTTGTACGTGGCTTCCAGCGCGCGCGACACGGATTTCACCGCGAAGCTGGTGGACGTGTTCCCGGACGGAGGGGCCCGCAACCTGACGGACGGAATTCTGCGTCTGCGCTATCGCAATTCGTTGGAGAAAGCGGAACTGGCCGTGCCGGGCGAGATTTACCGGGTGACGGTGGACGCCGGGGTGACGGGCAACGTGTTCCTGAAAGGCCACCGGATTCGCCTGGAGATTTCGAGCAGCAATTTCCCGCGCTTCGACCGCAATGCCAATACCGGCGGCGCGGTGGAGCAGGCGGCCAAACTGGCAAAGGCGAGCCAGACGGTGTATCACGATCGCACGCACCCATCCTGCCTGGTACTGATGGTGATGCCGTAGGACAGACGATCGTCTTGTGTCGTCTGTCAAACTGCCGGGGTTGACAGACCACGCAAGGCGATGGTCTGTCCCACACCTAAAACGTAATTCGTCCCGATATCTGAAGCTGCCGCGCCCCGAACAGATTGTTATTCGTCGCGCTCGGCGTCAGAAACGAGGTGACCGGCACCAAGCACCCGTTCACGTGGCCGTTGCAGACCCCCGAACCCGGACCGGTGTAGGTGTACTGCTGCGTGTTGACCGTGAACACGTTGGTGTGGTTGAAAACATTG
>PLDO01000564.1 GCA_003136215.1 Bryobacterales bacterium | reverse complement strand
TGCCCACCCTGCTGGAGCGCAGCGGGGATTTTTCGCAGTCTGTCGGAGCGCAGGGTCCGGTGACGATCTACGACCCCCTGACCCAGAGCCCGTTCCCGGGCAACGTGATCCCCACCAATCGCCTCGACCCGACGTCGCTCGGGTTGCTGAAATACTATCCCAACCCCAACTCGCCCGGATACAAGTACAACTATCAGGCGCCCATCACCACCATCAGCAACAGCGACAACCTGAATTCGCGCCTCAACCAGACCATCACCAAGAAGGACCGCCTGAGCGGCGGCATCGGCTACATGGGCAGCAACAGCACGACGCCCAATATATTCAATTTCATCGACACCGGCACCGGGCGCAACATCTCTGCGAACATCTCGTGGGGGCACAACTTCACCACGCGTGTCATCAATAATCTGCGCTATAACTTCAGCCGGTCGCGCAGCGAGACGCTTCCCTTCTTCGCCTATAAGGACAATGTGGCGGCCGATCTGGGCATCACCGGCACGTCGCAAGCCCCGCAGAACTGGGGCCCGCCCACCCTTTCGTTCACTAACTACAGCGGGCTGAGCGACGGCGCAAGTTCGCTGATTCGCAACCAGACCAGCGGGGTGGGCGACAGCCTGATCTGGGTTCACGGCGTGCACAACTTCACCTTCGGCGCGGACTACCGCCGCCAGCAATTGAACCGGGCCAGCGACCCCAACGCGCGCGGCCAGTATACTTTCACCGGCGCCTCTACCGCCAACCTGGTGAACGGCACCGCCGCCGCCGGCACGGGTTTCGATTTCGCCAGTTTCCTGCTCGGCCGGAGCGATACCAGCGCCCTGCGCTACGGCAACAGCAACCTTTATTTCCGCACCGCCGCCTACGACGTCTACATGACCGACGACTGGCGGTTAAACCCGAAGTTCTCCATCAACTTCGGCCTCCGCTGGGACTACCAAAGCCCCATCACGGAGTTGTATAACAAGATGGTCAATCTGGATGTGGCGCCGGGATACGCCGCCGTGGCGCAGGTGGAGGCCGGACAAACCGGACCCTACTCCGGCCCGCTGCCGGCCTCGCTGGTCAACCCGGATAAGAACAACATTTCCCCGCGCATCGGTTTCGCGTGGCGGCCCCTCACCAAGGGGACCATGGTGGTGCGCGGCGGCTACGGCACGTATTACAACACTTCCGTGTACAACAATATCGCCAACAATATGGCGCAGCAGCCGCCATTCGCCCAATCCTTCAATGTGGCGACTACCGCGCTGCCGCAGAATGTGCCCATGAACCAGTACTTCTCGTATATCTCGGGACAGAATCAGCTCACCAACACCTACGCCGTCGACCCCAATTACCGCATCGGCTACGCGCAGATGTGGCAGCTTGCCGTGCAGCAGGATCTGGGACATTCGCTGGTGGGCACCATCACGTATAACGGCACCAAGGGAACCCACCTCGATCAGACCATCCTGCCCAACACGGCGGCGTCCGGCGGCCAGGCCAATGGACTGGCCTCGGGTTATATCTACGAACAGTCGAACGCAAACTCCATTTACCATGGCGTCACCTTCCAACTGCAGCGGCGCTTCCGCAACGGCGTGTCGGCCAATGCGCTCTATACCCATTCGAGAGCCATCGACAACGCCGTGCAGGCGCAGAACTACCTCGATACGTCGGCTGAGCGCGCCCTCTCCAGCAGCAGCCGGCCGAACGTAGTGAACCTGAACTGGCAATACAGCACGGCTGTGGGCAGGGGCGGCGGCATGCTGATCCAGGGGTGGAAGGGCGTCGTGCTGAAAGACTGGACGCTGACCAACGCCATCACCATGGGGAGCGGCATGCCTTTAACGCCCACGGTAGGCGGCGTGAATTCCACGACGACGGGCACCGGAATCACCGGCAGCCTGCGGGCCAACGCAACCGGATTGCCCGTCAATGCCGCCGCGCCGGGCCAGCCGTTCAACTACCTGGCCTTCGCTCTGCCTGCGCCGGGCCAGTGGGGCAACGCGGGACGCGATACCATTACCGGACCCTCGCAGTTCGCCTTGAACGGGTCGCTGGGCCGCACCTTCCGGGTGACCGAGCGCAAGAGCATCGATTTGCGCTTCGACGCCACCAACGCGCTCAACCACGTGACGTTCGCCAGATTCAATACAACCATCGGAAGCAACAACGTGGGGCTGCTTGCCAATCCGATCGCCATGCGCAGCCTGACGGCCACGCTGCGTTTCCGTTTCTAATGCGACCGGGAGGGAGACTTCAGATTATGCGCGCGATTATTGCCACACTCTTGAGCGGGCTGCTGGTAGCTTCGGCGCAGCCTCCACAGACGCCACAGTCTGCCCAGACGCCGGCGCCCGCGCCCGCGCCCACCAAGGGCGTCGTCAAATTCGGGGCCACAACCCAGTTGGTGGTAGTGGATGTCACCGTGAAGGACAAAAGCGGGAACCCCATCAAAGGGCTGAAGCCGGCCGACTTCAACATCACCGAAGACGGCAAGAAGCAGGACATCAAGATCTTCACCTATCAGGAACTCGAAGAGACCGCCGCCACTCCGCAACCCGTGCCGGCCAGACCGCCCGTGCCTGCGGCGGCGCCTAAGACACCGGACGCGCCGGCAACTCCGGCGGCGCCGGTAGTGAAGTCGGTGACCGCCAACCAGATTGCTCCCTCCAAGCCCGGCGAAGTGAAGTACAAGGACCGGCGCCTGCTGGTGATGTTCTTCGACATGACCAGCATGCCGATTCAGGACCAGATCCGCGCGCAGACGGCGGCCGAGAAGTTCCTCAAGACGCAGATGACGCCCGCCGACCTGATGGCCGTCATGGCGTTTTCCAGCGACCTGAAGGTATTGCAGGATTTCACCGACGACCGCGACGCGCTGGCCAAAATAATCAAAGGCCTGACCATCGGCGAAGGCAGCGATTTCGCCGTCGACGGCTCTACGGGCGCGGATAACGAGGAAGACGCGGGCGCGGCGTATACGGCCGACGATACCGAATTCAACATTTTCAATACCGACCGCAAGCTGGCGGCGCTGGAATCGGCGGCTCGCATGCTGGGCGCGCTCCCCGAAAAGAAAGCCCTGGTGTATTTCGCCAGCGGCGTCAGCAAGACGGGCGTGGACAACGAAGCGCAATTGCGCGGCACCATCAACGCGGCCATCCGCAA
>PLDO01000578.1 GCA_003136215.1 Bryobacterales bacterium | reverse complement strand
GCCGCAGGCCCATCCCAACAGGGGCGAAAAACCATCGGGAGGAAGGCCGGCCTTGCGGCCGGCTGGCAAGCTAAAGCATGCCCCACCATTTTTCATGGGATTTCGCGGGCGGAAACGCCGCAGGTTGACAGACGACAAGAGGCGATCGTCTGTCCCACATCATCAGCCTACGATGACCACCGTGATTTGTCCCGGTCCATGTACACCGCGAACCAGAATCTGCTCGATGTCGGCGGTGCGGCTTGGCCCCGTGATCAGCACCATGGAGCTGGTCCGCGCCGCCGGATCCGGCAGAACCGTGAACAGCTCATCCAATCCCGTAAGGATGCGCTCGCGCGGGACCACCGCAATATGCGCGGGCGGCAATAGCGACACCAGGCGCGACTCCGCGGGGCTTGCCAGCATCACCAGCGTGCCGGTATCGCTCAGCGCGTAGTCCGCGCTGGTGATGCCGATATCCACCCGGGCGCAGACTTCCGTAAGCTCGCCCACCTGCCGAATTCCGCTGCGCACGCCCGGCAAACTTGCAATCCCGCACTCCGCCAGATACGGTGCGTTCGATGCCACCGCGGATTTGCCGGCGATCGCCTCCGCCACGAACGCTCGCGCCGCGTCCATCGTCGGCACCCGGGCGGCCTTCCCGGCCAGCGCCTCCAGCCGCGAGATCATCAGCGCGATGCGGTCTTCCATGGCCACTTCGAGGACGCGCAAACGGACCGGCGGCGCGTCCGCCACCGCCTGCCCCGCGCTGCGTCCCAGCGCGGTGCGCACCTTGTGCAGGATGTTTTCGCGCGCCATCAGCGATTCCTCCACATCTCGCGGAAGCTCTTGGGGGGCGAGGGCGGCAGGTCCCGGCCGCTCAGCCACGCCTTCATCGGGCCCATGCTCATCGGCGCGGGCACGGATTTGATCCACTTGCCGTCGCTCACCGGCGCGATGGATGCCGCCATCCGCCCCGCCATCTCGTAAATCCGGGGATGCGTCATGACCCACGCGAAGATGCCGAACGCCAGCTTCTCGATGCGGTTCAAGCCTTCCCGCGCCTCGCTCTTCCTGACCTCGCTGCGCAGCTCCAGCAGCACCTTCGGGATATCGATCTTGACCGGACACGCCTCGCCGCACGCGCCGCACAGGCTGGAAGCGAACGGCAGTCCGGGCTCGTGAGTTACGCCCATGAACTGCGGCGTGATGATTGCGCCGATGGGGCCGGAGTATACCCACGGAAAACTGTGCCCGCCGATCTTGCGGTATACCGGGCAGGTGTTCAAACAGGCGCCGCAGCGGATGCAATACAGCGATTCCCGCTTGGAGCGGTCGGGCAACAGCTTGCTGCGGCCGTTGTCCAACAGCACCACGTAGAATTCCTCGGGCCCATCCACCTCGCCAGGGCGGCGCGGACCTGCCAGGAAACTCGTGTACACCGAAAGCAGTTGCCCGGTGGCGCTGCGCGCCAGCAGCTTGAGGAACACCGCCAGATCCCGCGCCCGCGGAATCACCTTCTCGATCCCCGCCACGGCGATGTGGATTTTCGGAGCGGAGGTAGTGAGGCGCGCGTTGCCTTCGTTTTCGACCAGGACCACCGCGCCGGAATCGGCCACCAGGAAGTTGGCCCCGCTGATNNGCTTCTCCGGCACCGTCTCGCGCGCGATGTGCAGCTTCTCGGTGAAGAGATCCGCCACGTCGTAGCGCGTTTTGTGGAGCGCTGGCGCCACGATATGATACGGCCTCTCGCGCGCCAGTTGTATGATGTACTCGCCCAGATCGGTCTCCACCGATTCCAACCCGTGATGTTCCAGGCGTTCGTTGAGATCCACCTCTTCGGTGGTCATCGATTTCGATTTGACGATCAGTTTGGAGCCGCGCTGTTTGGCCAGTTCCAGCACGAAGTCGGAAACCTCCGTGGCGTCCCTGCAGTAGATCACCTTGCCGCCGTAGGCTTCCACGTTGCGCTCGAACTCTTCCAGGTAGTGATCGAGGTTATCGATGGTGTGCTTCTTGAGCGCGTTGGCCTGCGTTCGCAATTCCTGGTAATCGGGCAGCTCGCCGGCCGCGGTCACCTCGATGCGCTTGTCCTTCAGCCGCCCGGTGGCCGTGTAAATAGCCAGTTGCAGGTTGGCGTCGGCCAGGGTGTCATGGATTTTCCGATGGAATTCGACAGACATGGATTTAGCGGCTCGCCAGGACTTCGGCCAGGTGCATGGTGCGCACGTTTAAGCCCGCGCGCGAGAGTGCGCCCTGAATCTGCATCAGGCAGCTCGGGTCGAGCGATACGACGGTGTTGGCTCCGGTGCCCACGATGGCTTCGATCTTGGTGCGCGCCATGGCGCTCGAAAGCTCCGCGAACTTTACCGCGAAGGTGCCGCCAAACCCGCAGCACTCTTCGGCCGGGGCCATCTCGCGCAACTCCAGCCCCTTGACGTGGGCGAGCAACCGGCGCGGCGCCGACTTGATGCCCAGTTCGCGTAGCGCGTGGCAGCCATCGTGAAACGTCACCACGTCGTCCATGCGCGCCCCCACGTCCTCCACCCCCGCCACCTCCGTCAGGAAAGTGGCGAACTCGTAGACCTTCTTTTCCATGGCGTGCACCCGGGCAAGCGTCTCCGGCTCCTTCTGGAAGAGGTCCTGGAAATGATGCGTCACCATGGCGGTGCAAGACCCGGATGGAACCACGATGGTCTCGCAGGCCTCGAATG
The DNA here is from genome assembly GCA_003136215.1 of Bryobacterales bacterium. GTDB lineage: Bacteria > Acidobacteriota > Terriglobia > Bryobacterales > Bryobacteraceae > Solibacter. The sequence continues at coordinate 124 of PLDO01000578.1, read as the reverse complement.
TCTTCAGGAAATGGCGCGCCACGGTGCGCGCTTCGGCGCGATAGCCGCTATTGTACGCAGGCTGTCCGCAACACGTCTGATTCTCGGGGAAATCCACCCGATACCCCAGCCGCTCCAGCACGTC
>PLDO01000195.1 GCA_003136215.1 Bryobacterales bacterium | reverse complement strand
GCCGGGAGGCCTGTCCTACCAGGCGGCCGTGTTCCAATAGAGTCATGGGCGGAATGCAGACTCGTGGCAGGATGGCGGCATGGGTGTTCGTGTGGTGCCTGTTCGGCCCCGGCGGCGGCGTGCCTGGCTACTCCCAGACCGATAGTAACCAGCGGCCTGTCTCTCGCGGGAATCCGTTCCGCGTGGAGATCGCCGGGACAACGAATACGCAGGCGGTCCTGACATATTCCGCTCCCGGTGGCGTCCCTTGCACGGTCGCGGTGTCGCAGCAGCCCTCCATGAGCCCGCTGGTGCGCGACGTGGACCCGGCGCTCTTCCCCGGTTCGGACCAGGACACCCGGCCGGAGACCATCACGTCGCAAACCAGCCGCATCTTCATGGTTGGCAAGCGCATCACGCAACGGGCCTCCGACGGCAAGAACTATTCGCGGGCGCTGGAAGCGTATGCGGCTCACTACTATCAGGTCACGTGCGGATCCGCCGTTGCGGCCGGCTCGTTCACTACCGCCAACATTCCACTGGGGATGACGTACAACGATGTTCCTCAGGTGGACGAGAGCAATCCGGGCCAGTGGCTGATTCCGACGCAGTTGCAGGATCGCACGCAAACGATCGTGGATCCACAGACGGGAGCATTGCTGAAGCGGGTGTCGCTGGATGCCGAAGCCGGCAACCATGCCTACGGGTATGCCGGAGCTTTCCTGACCTATGGGGGATTCAACCGCGTGTGCTCGCCAGCGCTCACCGGACCGGCACAGGGAAAGCGGGGGTATTTGTGCACCTTCCCCGACTACGGCCTGGCATACGGACTTTTGTACTTTATCGTGCCGTCTACCGGCGAGACTCAATTTCTGGGCATGATCTCGATTGCAGGCGCCAGTGTCAACGGAAGCGACCTGTCGCTTTACTACTCCAATGGCGGCAACATTTACCGGTCCACCTACACCGGCAACTTTCGCCCCGCGGTCAACCAGGAAGGCATCGCCATGTCGCCGGGCGCGCTTTACAGCGCGGCCTCGATGAACCAGTTGATGAAGGCGTTCGATCCATCATTCGACGATCGCTATTATGCGTGCAGCGCCGGAGTTCCCGGTCCGGGGCAGTACTCGCTGATTCAATGCAGTCGCAGCATTCAGGATTCTTATGGCTGGATCGGCGCGTTTTACGGCGGCGACGGCCGGCCGATCGCCCCCAACTGCACGGCGGGCGACGCGTGCCCTCGTGTAGTGGCGGCGATGAACGTCTTCAGCGCGCCGGCGACGCGCTGGTGCGCCCTGCACAATATCCAAATGATCCCCAATAATCCGCTGGTCGGATTGAATTTCCAGCAGCTCAACGATTCCGGCGGAGCAGTGGGCGCGGCGCGGATGGCCACCAAGTTGAGCACCGCCATCGGGGCAGGCGACACTACCATCACGGTGGATGGAGAACCCGCGAGTCTGGCGGCCGCCGGGGACCCGGTCCGGCAGGACGCCGCGGTCGGCGATGCTTTTATTATCGGCGACAATCCTACCGAATCGGTCCACATTACCGCCATCGCGCCGGGTGCCACGGCCGGCCAGCGCGTCTGGACAGTCACGCGCGGCAACCCGGCGAAGGCGTCTCCTGCTGGCACCGTTGTGTGGGCGGACTGCAAAGCGGGTTTTCGCCTGACCTATTGGAAATTCCTCAACGACCCGCACGGGCAGGATGTTACGAACAGCGACGTGGTGGTGGACAGCTACTGGGATGGCGGCGGCCACGCGGACGCCGGGCCGCTGGGGCGCGTTACGGAATACGGTTCCGGTTGGGCGGCTGTCTTTGGGAAAGTAATCGATCACCTGAACCAGCCGCTGTCGCTGGTGATCGACGATTCTCCGCGCTTTGCGGGAGCGCAGGGGCTCGACTATGGCAGCACCACCAGCAAGCACCCCAGCTATCATCAGGACGAGGCGCAGACTCCCGCCCCGGAGTTGCGTTGGTTTATGGACATGATGCCCTTTGATGGCGGCAATCTCATGTCGCCCATCCCGGGAGCTACCCTCATCTCCGGCCAACTCTACAAGTACATCCTATATCCAACCAACCCACTCACCCGCAAACAGCTCGCCACCCTCGCTTCCAGCGGGGGCTCGTCGCTCCTCGATGTCAGCGGTCCCGGCAGCGTCATCTCTGACCAGCCCCCGGACTCGTACAAGTACTGCGTTGCGGATGTGGCCGGTGAATGCCGCGCGGGTTCGGCGCCAGGCGATATCTTCATCAACGCGCCGAAGGTGAAGTACCTCAATTGCACCGGCGGCGACGGACCCAACCCCGGCAACCTCGACTTGTGCGTGGGCAACGCCGGAGCCTGGGTGCAAGGGATGACGCAAGTGTATCTGGGCGCCACTTCGGCGGAGAGCGTCTCGCACAGCCGGGTGGTCACGCACGGGCTGGCGGGCGTCAAGGACATGTTTACCTACTCCACCGCGAAATCGCTGCCCGACGCTTCCTGGGCGCTGTTCAACGTAGGCGTCCTTCTGGGGACCCCGGCGGACCAGGTGAATGTCTGGATGGCGAAGCTTCCGCCGCTGGCCAAACAGGATGCCGTGGACCGTTCCACGTTCGTCCGCGCGCCCATCTCGATTTCCACGCCGCAGGGCCAGGGCATTGCCTCGGCGGCCATCGAGTTCGGCTACACGGAACAGGGCGGCTACTGCACGTCGCGGAGAGAGACCTGCGTGGCGGTCTCCGCTACGGTGAATGATGCCGCTCCGTTTTACTACGCGCAGACGGAAAACTATACGCGGATGCCGTGCGGGAAAGCCTGCACCATCACGCTGCCCGTCCTGCCGGCGCATGTGGCTTACTATCAGGTCAAGTTTTACGATGCTCAAGGCTCCCTGGTGGGGATGGGCGATCGCGGAGTCTCGGTGGAAGCTGCCGCGGTCAGGCCGGCCGGAAACGGCTCTATGCCCCGCTGACCTGGCGTACGGCGGCAGGGTGGTTCCACGCCTCGGGCTTNNTCATACCGAAGCCCGGCTCCTCGGGAACCTGGATGAACCCGTCCCGCGGGGCGAGAGGATTCTCCAGCATGGCCGGCCAATCGCGCTCGTAGAAGCGCTGGCAGCTCTCCTGAATCCACACATTGGGCGACGCGGTGGTGAGGTGTGTGGACGCGTAGAACAGCAGCGGGCCGCCGGCGGTGTGGGGGGCCACCGGGAGCTCGTAGGCGTCCGCCATATTGGCGATCTTGCGGGCTTCGGTGAGACCGCCACACCAGGTCACGTCGAACATCACAAACTTCGCCGCGCGCGCGGCCAGGAGCTGCTCGAACTGCATCTTGCCCGCCATGCGCTCGCTGATGGTCAGGGGCAGCGAGGTGGCCAACGCCAGCTCGCGATACTGATTGGGGTTCCCGGGCAGGAGCATATCCTCGAGCCACATCGGCCGGTACGGCTCCAGCGCCCGCGCGATCCGAATGGCGGCGGTCAGGTTCCAATTGGAGTGAAACTCCATGGCGATTTCGATCTGGCTGCCGAAGGCGTCGCGCAGTTTCCTCACCGGCTCGAGCGCCTGGTCGATGTCCTGCTGCGTGATGTACTGATGGCCATTGCGCTGCGCCGCGCCGTCGAACGGCCACACCTTGATGGCGCCGATGCCGCGGGTATCGATCAGCTCGCGCATGATTTTCTCGGGCTCGCGGAGAAAATCGTACTTGTAGGGGAAACAGGTGTTGTACAGGCGCACCCGCGGATTCGTCTTACCCCCGATCAGGCGGTAGACCGGCGCATTAAGCGATTTTCCCAGCAGGTCCCACAGTGCGAGGTCGATGGCGCTCAAGGCGCGCATTTCGGCGCCGCCCGTCACCTGGTAGTCGAAGGAACGATAGAGGTCCGCCCAGATGCGCTCGATGTCGCGCGGGTCGCGGCCAATCAACTCGCCGGCGACTCCGTGGATGGCAGCCGCCTCGTTGGCGTTGCGCGGATAAGTCTCGCCGATTCCGGACACACCGGCATCGGTGTCGATCTTCAACCAGGTCCAGTGCGGCCAGAACGGGGCGTCTTCGCGCGCTTTCCAGTAGACCGTCTCGATGCGCCGGATGCGCATGGGGGGCACGCTCTGCGCAGCCTTCTGGTAAGCCGCGGCGAGGGGCGAGGACAGCAGACCGCCAAGGAACTTTCTGCGAGGGAGAGCCATGAACTGACTATAGCCAATCGTGGGGCGGCAACACCGGGGGCAGTTATCAGGGCGCGTTTTTGACGCAGCGGAATCCGATATAGATGTTTTTCCACCGGGCCGGGACAGGGGCGGAGTCCCACATCACCGCGTCCAGCAGCGGCTCACCGTAGGATTGGCCGCGGATCATGTACCAGGGCTCTTCGGCGCTTGGCGGAGGCTTCAAGGTCGGGAAGCCCTTCAGAGCCTGCGGACTCGGCGGGCGCTGCTGATCGACGAACTCCCACGCGTTGCCGACCATTTGCAGGGCGCCAAACGGGCTGGCGCCGCTGGGGAAATCGCTCACCGGACGGAGCGCACTGGTGCCCACGTTGGCGCGCGAGGGATCGTGCTCGTTGCCCCACGGGAAGGCCCGGCCATCGGCGCCGCGGGCGGCTTTTTCCCACTCAAAAGGGTTGGGCAGACGTTTACCCGCCCAGGCGGCGAAGGCGCGCGCATCGCCGATGGTGACGTTGACCACGGGATAATTGGGCTGGCCGGCGGGGAAGGCGTCCGGCAGCGGGCGGTTGGTGGCCTGGCAGAACCTGGCGTACTCGGCGTTGGAGACCTCGGTCCGGTCGACATAAAACGCCGGCAGGGAAATTCGTTGTTTGTCCTCGCCAAACGCAAACTCGCCGGCCGGCACCAGCACCATGGCTCCAGTGGACGTAGAGATGACGCCAGGCAGGGCTGGCGGCTGAGCCGGGCCGGGCTTGGGCCGCAGCGCGAAGAACAGGCCCACCGCGATCAACACGGACAGGACCGCGATTCCGGGGATCAGCCAGGCCGGCCGGGCCGCCGGCGCGGGGGCCTCCGCCTGACTCGTCTGCGGAAGCACGCGGGTGGCGGCATCGAGACTTTCGCGCATCCGTTCCAGGGTCGCGGCAATGGAGCCGAAGTCCTGCGGCCGGTCGCCAGGCTGCTTGGCCGTGCAGGCGGCCACCAGATCGATGACCGGCTGAGGCAGGCCGGCGGCGAGGAGGGGGTTCAGGTCGAGCGGCTCATTCAGAATGCTGTAGAAGATGCGCTCCACCGTCTCGCCGGCGATCGGCTTCTGGCCGGCCAGCAGTTCGAACAGCAGGATGCCGAATGCGTAGACGTCCACCAGTTCGTTGATCTTCTCGCCCCTCACCTGCTCCGGAGCCATGTAGTAAGGGGTGCCGAGGATGTAGCCCGCCCGTGTCACCGAGAGGTCTTCCAGCTTGGCGATACCAAAGTCCATCAACTTCACCACGCCGGCGGTGTTGATGTGCACGTTTTCGGGCTTGATATCGCGATGGATGATCTTGGCCTGGTGGACGAATTCGAGAGCGCGCGCGATCTGTACCGCGATCCCGAACTTTTTCTTCAGATCGCCGGTGTGGCCATTACGGATGGCGCCGCGCAGGTCTTCGCCCTGCAAAAACTCCATGACCATGAACAGCCCGTGCTCTTCATCGCAGCCGAAATCGTAAATGCTGATGACGTTTTCGTGGGTGAGGTTGCCGGCCGTGCGGGCTTCGGTAAGGAACCGGGCCTTGGCTTCCTCATCCTGGCTGGCGGCGCCCGTGAGGATCTTGACGGCGACCGGGCGGCCGATCACCGTGTCCCGGGCGCGATAAACGTGCGACATACCGCCGCCGAGGAATTCCTGCAGTTCGTACTTGCCTAAGCGGGCTGGAAGTTGAATCAATACCCTCGGAAACGTACGATTGTGAACTTAAAATCCTGTACCATAATATGGGTCAATCCCGATTGAGTCAAGACGCGAGGTGAACGGCATGCGAACGCAGACTTTATTAGCCCTGATGGGAACCCTTGCGGTTGGCGGTATGTTGGCTCAACAGCCGCAGCCACCACAGAAAATCGAAGGGGCTCGCGACCTTTTCTATTTCGGCGCGACACAGAAGGACACGCTGCCGCCGATCCAGAGAACCTCCACGGCGGGCAAAGGCGCGAAGCCGGCTCCCGCGGTTGTTCAATCCGCTGGAACTCAGCCCGGCCGCGTGCCGGTGACGCCGGGCGCGGCGGTGGAAGCGGCCGCTGTGCCGCATCTGGGCTTCCGCTACACGCTGGCGCTGGTCAACCAAACCTCGGGGAAGGCGGCGGCGGTAGACCCGGATCGCGATTTCCACAAAGGCGAGTGCGTCCGCATCGAAGTGGAATCCAACCAGTCCGGATATCTCTACGTTTTGGCCAAGCAATCGAGCGGCGGGTGGCTGCCGCTGTTTCCCTCTTCCGAGATGCCGGACGAAAGCAATGTGGCCGACCCGGGGCAGAAGGTCCGCGCACCCAAGGACTACTGCTTCGAGATCGGCGATCCACCGGGAACGGAGACCCTGTTCGTAGTGCTATCGAGGTCGCCGCGCGATTTCTTCGATTTATACGATGCCATCAAATCACCGGCCACCGCGGCGCCGGCGAACACCTCCAAATCGCCGGCAAATCCCGTCCAACTGGCCGACGCGCGGATGGTGAATTCGGCGGTGGAGAAGATGGCCACCACATTTGGCACGCGCGACCTGGTGATCAAGAAAGTCACACCCGGCACGGACAAGCAGGATACGGACTATTCGGTGTATGTGGTGAATGGTTCGGACAAACCTTCGTCCACGGTGGTGAAGAAGGTTGAGATCCGGCATCGCTAGCTGGAGAGTATGCCAGGCGCGGTAGCCCGACTGCTGGTGATTTCCGTTCTTCCGCTGGCGGCGGCGTCCGCGGTGGGGCCGCCCGGGCGCGGCATTCCGCAAACGCTGGCAACCGAACGGGCAGCCAGTATCCGCGCGCTGCGCTACGAACTCTCGTTCCGGATACCCGGCTCCAAAGGGGAAGCACTGCACGGAGTGGAAACCGTGCGGTTCGAATTGCGCGCCTCGCAGCAGATCGTGCTCGACTTCGAACAGAAGCGGGAGCGCATCGTATCGGTCAAGGCAGGGGGCAGGGCCGCAGCGTTCGATTTCGTGGATGGACACATCATCCTTCCAGCCACCGCCATCAGGGCCGGCGAGAACGCGATCCGGATTGAATTCCTGGCCGGGGACGAATCGCTCAACCGCAACGACGAGTTCCTGTACACGCTGTTCGTCCCGGCTCGCGCGCACTACGCATTTCCCTGCTTCGACCAGCCTAGCCTGAAGGCGCGCTATTCCCTCACGCTGGATATTCCCGCCGGGTGGCAGGCAACGGCCAACGGCGCCGAGACCGGGCGCGAAACCGCCAACGGCCGCGCGCTTGTGCGGTTCGCCGAAACCCAGCCCCTGCCGACCTACCTGTTCGCCTTCGCCGCGGGCAGGTTCCAGGTGGAGACGGCGGAGCGCAACGGACGCACGTTCCGTATGTTTCACCGGGAAACGGACGCCGCCAAGGTGGCGCGCAACCGCGATGCTATTTTCGACCTGCACGCGCGCGCCCTGGCGTGGCTGGAAGAGTACACGGCGATCCCGTACCCGTGGGGCAAGTTCGATTTCGTGCTGATCCCCTCGTTCCAGTTCGGCGGCATGGAGCATGCGGGCGCCATCCTCTATAATGCCTCGGGCCTGATGCTCGACCCCTCGGCGACGCAGAGCCAGTTGTTGGGCCGCGCCAGCGTAATCGCCCACGAGACGTCCCACATGTGGTTCGGCGACCTGGTGACCATGCGATGGTTCAACGATGTCTGGATGAAGGAAGTGCTGGCCAACTTCATGGCGGCGAAGATCGTCAACCCGAGTTTCCCGGAGATCAATCACGAACTGCGGTTTCTTCTCGCCCATTACCCTTCCGCCTATGAAGTGGACCGGACCGCCGGATCGAACCCGATCCGGCAGGAACTGGGGAACCTCGACGAAGCGGGGTCGCTCTACGGAGCGATCATCTACGACAAAGCTCCGGTCGTGATGCGGCAACTGGAGACGATCGCGGGTGAACGCGGCTTCCGCGAAGGCATGCGGGAATACCTCAAGCGGTACGCATTCGGCAACGCGACGTGGCTCGACCTGGTGAGCATCCTGGAGGCCCGTAACCCGGGGCAGGTGGCGAAGTGGAGCCGGGCCTGGGTGGAACAGCGGGGGCGGCCGGAGATCGCCACGGCCATCCGCATTGGCGCGGATGGCAAGATTGCCGGCCTGACGCTTGGCCAGCGCGATCCGTTGGGCCGCAACCTGCTGTGGCCGCAACGGCTGCAAGTCACCGTGGGGTTCCCCGGGGAGATCGGGCAGTTCCACGTGGCGGTGAGCGGCGCGGTTACCGAAGTGGCAGGGGTGAAGGGCATGCCGCGCCCGCTGTACGTCATCCCGAACGGCGGCGGGCTCGGGTACGGACTCTTCACACTGGACTCCGGAACGTTGCGCTACCTGCTCGATCATCTGGAGGAAGTCCCCGATCCGCTGACCCGCGGCAGCGCCTGGGTGGACCTGTGGGAGAACCTGCTGGAGGCGCGGATACAGCCGGCGGAACTGCTCGACCTGGCCGCGCGCGCCCTGCCGCGGGAGACGGACGAACAGAACATACAGCGGATCCTTTCCTATCTGACGCGGGCCTTCTGGCACCAGATACCGCCCACGGAGCGCGCGGCTCGGGCGCCGGGGTTGGAAGCCTTGCTGCGCGGCGGACTCACGCGGGCCACCACGCCGAGCCAGAAATCGGCATGGTTCAGCGCCTTTCGCGACGTGGTGCTGACGCGCGAAGGCCTGGAGTGGCTGGAGCGGGTATGGCGGCGCGAGGAGAACGTCGAGGGTCTCACGTTCGCCGAGACGGACGAAATCGACATGGCGCTGAACCTGGCGGTGCGTGAAGTGCCTGGATGGCAGCAGGTTCTGGCCGCGCAGCGCGACCGCACGCAGAACCCCGACCGGCGGGCGCGATTCGAGTTCGTGATGCCCGCGCTGTCCGCCGACCCGGCGGTGCGCGGGCAGGCGTTCGCGCGGTTTCGCGATGCCGGAAACCGCAGCCATGAACCGTGGGTGCTGGAGTCGCTACGCTACCTGAATCACCCGCTGCGCGAAGCGCAGGCGCGGCAGCGCGTGCGGCCCTCCCTGGACTTATTGCAGGAGATTCAGAAGACCGGCGATATCTTTTTCCCCAAGCGGTGGATGGATGCCGTTTTGAGCGGCCAGCGATCACCCGAAGCGGCGAAAACCGTCAGGCAGTTTCTGGCGGCGCATCCGGAGTTGCCGCAGCGATTGCGCTGGGTGGTGCTGAGTGCGGCCGACGACCTGTTCCGGGCAGCGAAGCGGCAAACCACAATCTATTGAATGACCGCCGCCACAACTTCTTGGACCCAAAATAGTGCACCGTCCTGGCGGTATCATCGGAGCGTATGCACGAAATCACAGCGGAGGAAATTGGCCGCCTGGTGCCGGCCGTCGACTACTCGGAAGCGCTTACCATCGCGGCCAGCGAGGAAGACGCACGGGCAGCCTGCCGTGCGGCTAGAAATTACCGCTTTCGCGCGGTAGTGGCCTTTCCCCAATACCTGGGCATCCTGGTGGACGAATTGAAAGGTTCGGGAGTACGGGCGCAGATCCCCATCTCCTTCCCGTGCGGCGGCACGACCACCCGCGTCAAGTGCCTGGAGGCCGAAGAGGGACTCCAGCGCGGCGCGACCGATCTCGACATGGTGATGAACATCGCCGCCTTCAAGGCCGGCGAGTATGCGCGCGTCGCGCGGGACATCTGCGAGGTGATGAGCGTGGCGCGGCCTTTCCAGGTGCCGTTCAAGGTCATCATTGAAATCGGCGTCCTGACCGAGGCCGAGAAGGTTATCGCCGCCAAACTGGTACTGGATAGCGGCGCGGACTTCATCAAGAC
>PLDO01000560.1 GCA_003136215.1 Bryobacterales bacterium | reverse complement strand
ATCGGCGTTCATCGGCGGCCAGATTTTTCTGCTAGTGATCGCGTTCGGTGATGAGGTCGGTGACGGCGAGCAGGGCGCGCTGGTAGGGGGACTCGGGGAATTCGCCGATGGTCTGGCGGGCTTTGTCGGTAAAGGCCTGGGCGCGCTCTTTCACGCGCTCGATACCCTGATATTTTTCGAGCAGGGCGAGAATGCGCTTGAAGGGGACGTGCTCGTAGCTGCGGTCGCGCAGGATGGTCTCTACCAGTGCGCGCTCGTCGGCGGTGGCGCGCTCCAGGGCGTAGACGAGGGGGAGGGTGACTTTGCCTTCGCGGAGATCGCCGCCGACCGGTTTGCCGAGGGTCTTCTCGCGGGCGGTGAAATCCAGCACGTCGTCCACGAGTTGGAAGGCCATCCCGAGATTCCAGGCGTACTCGCCTAGTTTTTCGACGGTGCGCGGATCGGTGTGCCCGGAGAGTCCGCCGAGGCGGGCGCAGACGCTGAACAGGCAGGCGGTTTTGCGGTCCACCAGTTCCATGCAATCGGCTTCGGTGACGTGGATGCGGCCGATGCGCTCCAGTTGCAGGAGCTCGCCTTCCACCATGATCTGGGTAAGGCCGATCAACAGGTCCAGCATCTCGAAGCTGCGCTCGCGCAGGGCGATCTGGAAGGCTTGCATGTACATCCAGTCGCCGGCCAGCACACAGGTGTGATTGCCCCAGCGCACATTGGTGGAAGGACGGCCGCGGCGCGTCTCCGCGGTATCGATGACGTCGTCATGGACCAGGGTGGCGGCGTGGATGAGTTCCACGACGGCGCCCAACTGGATGGCGGAGGGCCCGCCGTTGCCGGCCAGCTTGGCGGAGAGCAACAGCAGGGCGGGGCGCAGACGTTTGCCGCCGGCCGATTGCAGGTACTGGCCGATGGCGGTGACGGCGTCCACCGACGCCACCGATTCCACGGTGATCTTCTTTTCCACCTGCTCCAGGTCGTCCTGGATCAGGTCGAAAATCTCCCGAGCTGTCAGCGCCTGTCCCAGCTTGCCTAAATTCATGTAAGTTAACCAGTTTAACCGTTACTGCTCTGCCCGCGCAAACAGAGGGCCCGAAAATTACGAGTGGTACACGCGGCGATGGCCTCGGGTGTAGTGCCGCGGACCTCGGCCAGACGGCGCGCGGTGTCTGCCACGAAGGCCGGTTCGTTGCGTTTACCGCGATGCGGCACGGGGGCAAGGTACGGGCAATCGGTCTCGACGAGGAGACGGTCTTCAGGCGTGATGCGGGCGGCTTCGCGGACGGATTCGGCTTTGGGGAAGGTCAGGACGCCGCCGAAACCCAGATGAAAACCCACATTCAGGGCCTGGCGGGCCTGCGCGGCATCGCCGGTGAAGCAGTGCATGATGCCGCCATATGGCAGGCAGGTGCCCAGGGAAGTCAGCTGCGCGAAAGTGTCTTCCCAGGCTTCGCGGGTGTGGATGACGATCGGCTTGTGGAAGTCGGCGGCAAGTTCGAGCTGGCGCTCAAACACGGAGCGCTGCACATCGCGGGGAGAGAAATCGTAGTGGTAGTCGAGGCCGATTTCGCCGATGGCCAACACTTTGGGATGGCCGGCGAGATCGCGCAGGCGCGCGAAGGTATCGGGCGTGGCTTTGGCGGCGTCGTGCGGGTGCACGCCGATGGTGGCGTAGATAAAGGGGTAGCGCTCGGCCTGTTGGATGGCGACGTCGAGATCTCCGCCGGTGCCGATGGCCAGCATCAGTTCGACTCCGGCGGCGAGAGCGCGCTCGATGACCTGCGCGCGGTCGGGATCGAACTTCTCGTCGTCCAGGTGACAGTGCGAATCGACGAGGCTCACTTCAGGCGCGCTCCCACCGGGATGTCTTCGTGGAAGGCGGCCAGAACGGGCTTGCCGCCATCGACGGACGCGGCCACGATCATCCCGTTGGATTCGATGCCTTTCAGTTTGCGCGGCTGCAGATTGGCCACGATGACGACCTTGCGGTGGAGCAGTTGTTCCGGGGTATAGGCTTCGGCGATACCGGCCACGATGGTGCGCGGTTCGGCTTCGCCGATGTCCACCTTCATGTGCATCAGCTTGTCGGAGTTCTTGACGCGTTCGGCGAACTTCACCAGGCCGACGCGCAGGTCTACCTTCATGACGTCATCAATGGTGATCTTCTCGGACCCAGAGGGTACCGCCGCTTCGGCAGGCTTCTTGCCGAGCAGGGCGTTCTGTTCGGCGGTGACCTGTTCTTCCAGCGCGCGCATGGACGCGACGGCGTCCTTCAAATCGATGCGCGGGAAGACGGGGGCAATTTCGCCGATCTTCTGGCCGGCTTCGAGGGTGCCCCATTGCAGGGTTTCGAAGCGGACGTTCTCGATGGATTCGGGCATGCCGAGCTGCGCCCAGATCTTGGGGGCGGATTGCGGCAGCACGGGACTGAGCAAGGCGGTCGAAATGCGCAGACTCTCGGCGGCGGTGTATAGTGTGGCGCTCAAATCGGCCTGCGAGGACGGGTCCAGTTGCCTCGCCAGCTTCCAGGGAGCTTTCTGCACGATGTACTTGTCGACGGCGGAGATCAGCGCCCACACGGCTTCCAGTCCTTTGGAAAACTCGAAGGCGTCGAAGTACTGCTGGACACTGGCGACGGTCTGGTTGGCCAGCGCGGCGATTTGGGGATCGCTGCCCTCGGGGATTTGGTCGCCGCGGTACTGGTGGATCATGGTCAGGGTGCGGCTGGCGAGGTTGCCGAGTCCGTTGGCGAGGTCGGAATTGTAGCGGCCGATCAGGGCGTCGTAGCTGAAAGTGCCGTCCTGTCCGAAGACGATTTCGCGCAGCAGGAAATAGCGCAG
>PLDO01000503.1 GCA_003136215.1 Bryobacterales bacterium | reverse complement strand
AGGCTGGAGTTGAATAGACCTGCAGGGTCCTTCAACGCAGCTCCCTTGGCAAATGTCATCTTGACGACCTTCTTGTACGTCTCTCCGGTGCAGACGATGCCGCCGTGGGACCAGACGGGAGTCCCCATCCACTTCCACTCTTCGACGATCTCAGGGTCTGCCTCGTGCATGATTTCGCGCACTTTCGCGAGCGTCTTCCCGCGCCAGTCCCCAAGTTCCTTGATCTTCTCGTCGATTAATGCAGAGGCAGATTCCACCGGGACGGGCCTTTTCATGTACACCTCCAACTCTCGCAACTATTTTAGCTGCGCTCAGCGTAACCCGCACCCTCCGACTTCCCGCAGTGGGTGGCCTTGGTGAACAACATCCCCACGCTGGCCTCGAGACTCAACGGGCTCGCATCGCCAACGTCGCCGCCTCCTCACAGTCCTACGACCTAAACCGCCGGCGATGCGCGGTCAGGCGCTCGCAAGCGTGGCCTGCAGGGGGCGCCAGAAGAAGTACGAGAGCCCCCAGAGCACGCCGGTGGCCGCCGCCCGCCCCGGCACCGGCACAAGCGTACTCGGCGTTCAATCGCTGCCAGCCGCCGAACTTCATCGCCTCGCCGCCAACGATGCGGCCGATGAGAGTTCCGCTGAGAAGGTGATGGCAGCTCTCTCCACGAGCGCAGCCTCCGCCGTTACAGATCACACTCTGGATATGCGCCGGATCGCGCGGAACCGGTTCCCGCAACTGCGGCACCGGAAGGCACGTAGCGCGAACACGCGCAATACCGAATCCACCATGCTCCTGGTGTGGGACAGACGCGTATTGTGCCAACCGCACCGCGGACAGATCGGACGTTCAGGGTCGGTGAGTTCTTCCACCTCCTCTTGATCCAGACCTTCGATGTCGCCTTCCCCTTGGTCCTTGGGCTCGAATTGCCCTTCCTGTTCTTTAGCCATTCCCCGATCAATACTGCACAGTAACCATTCTATTAGCATTACAGGCTGGCGCGGCGCAGTCCGGCGTCGATTTGCAGCATTTCAGCCCAGTTCCCAAATACCCGGGTGGACAACGCCGCCAGGCGGGCTGCGTTGAAGTACGGGTCAATCATAGATTCCAGTTCGCGCACATCGCCGCCGTTTTCATCCTGGGCACACCAGTCGGCAATCATCTCCGGCGTGACCTCCAGGTGAAACTGGAGTCCGTACACACGCTCACCCACGCGGAACGCCTGGTTGCGGCAGAGATCCGACGACGCCAGGAGTTCGGCGCCCGCCGGCAGGTCGAAGGTCTCGCCGTGCCAATGGAAAACCGTTTCCTGAGAGAGACCGTCGAAAAGCCGGTCACCCCCGGCGCCTTCGGTGAAGCGCAGTTCGTACCAGCCGATCTCCTTCACGGAATTCCGCCGCACGGCTGCGCCCAGCGCACTTGCGATCAACTGCGCACCCAGGCAGATGCCGAGGATGGGCTGTCGCCGCGCCGCAGCTTGCCGGATGAACTCCATTTCCTGCTGGAGGAACGGCAATCCGTCGTTGACCGACATCGGGCCGCCCAGGAAGATCAAGGCATCGTAGGCGGCGATTTCCGGCAACCCGGCGCCCGCCTGGAAGAGATCGGCGTAGTTCACTTCGATGTGGCGTGCCTTAAGTGCCGGCTCAATCCGTCCCAAGCCTTCGAAAGGTACGTGGCGGAATACCAAGATACGCGTAGTTGTCAATTGGCCGCCATCTGGAAATGGCTGAGACTTTCGGCGTACTTGGAGATGCCGCGATATAGCGACTCGGCCAACCTCTGGCGGTAATCCTGCTTCTTCAGCAACGTCTCTTCCCGCGAGTTGCTCAGAAAGCCGATTTCGGCCAGCACACTCGGCATGTTGGCGCCGATCAACACCACAAACGGAGCCTTCTTGACGCCGCGGTTCTTCTGCCCGGGCAGGTTCCGGGAAGAGAAAGAATAAAGAGCTGTCTGAATGCGGCTGGCGAATTCGCGCGATTCGTCAAGTTTCTCGTGCAAGGTGATTTTCTGAATGATGTCCTGCAACTCGAAAATGGATTTCTGCGAACTGGCGTTCTCCCGCGACGCCACATCCAGCGCGTCTTTGGAATCCGTGAAGTTCAGGTAAAACGTCTCCATACCGCCGATTCGCGGTATGGGCGACGAGTTCGCATGGATCGACAGGAACAGGTCGGCCTTTTTCTGGTTGGCAATCGCGGTGCGGCCCTCCAGCGGGACGAACGTGTCGTCGGTGCGGGTGTAAATCACCTCCGCGTTCATGCGGTCTTCGATCAGCTTGCCCACGCGCATGGCGACATCGAGCACCAGTTCCTTCTCCAACACACCGTGCGGGCCCTGCGTGCCCTCATCGTGCCCGCCGTGCCCGGCGTCGATCACGATGCGCCCCACCTTGAGCCCCAGTGCACGGGTTAACGAACTGCCTCCGTTGGAAGTCCGCCTGGCCCCCTTGCTGAACTCGCCAGGCAAGGGTGCGGGCGGCGCGGACGCGGCGGGCGCCGGAGGCTCGGCCTTGACTTCGGCCGAAAGTCCGGCGGCGCGGGACTCCCCGGAGGTATCGGAAGCTTGCGCCGGCAACGATTCTTCCGGCGCGTGCTTGGGCTGCGGCGGCGAAGGTTTGGCTTTCATCGGCGCCGCGGTCCTGACTTTGACGGGCGGCGGGTCGGCTTCGGCTTTGATAGCCGGCGCGTTCGGCTTGGGCTGCGCCACCGTCGGGTCGGCTTCCACCGGCGGCTTGCCCGCCGGCACAACCGTCTTGGGGACCTCCGCCCTGATTACCGGTAGCGGCTTCTCGGTGGGTTGCAGCGGGACAGTGGGAATCGCCGGGCCCGTCCCGGCGCGCAATTCGATGATCAGGCGGTTCGGATTGGAGAGCTGCGACACCCCCACTTCCACCGGAACCGTCAGATCCAACACGATGCGCGTGGTACCGGGGCTGGTCTCCGCCGCGCGCACACGCTGCACGAGCTTGTCATTAATCTCCCTCGACCAGAGGCGTCTTCCATCGATTCGCGGACGGGCGTCCACGATATCGTAGTAAACGCGCTCGGGATTGTGCAGCCTGTCCGTGCGGAAGTGGAAATCACCCGACACTTCCACCGCGATGCGTGTCACTCCGTCGAGCGACCAGCTGCGGATGGCCGTGACGGAAAGCACAGAGGCGCGCTCGTTCTGCGCAAACAACATCGTGGCCGAAATTGCGAGCGCAGCGAGCGGTTTCATACCATGGCGATTTATCTCGAGACGTAGCGCACGGAACCGTCCGCCTGGACTATTTCCACGACGTGAGCCGGACCGGCTTCTTTAGCCTCGATGGTTTGGGGCGGCAGCGCCGCCAGAGTTTTGGCCGCGGCGGTCCTGGCCGCTTGCTCGAATTGGCGCCGCACCAGGATCACATAATTCTGCGTTTCCGCGAACGGCGGCACCCCGCCGTAGCGCGCTACCGCGCCCTCGCCGGCATTGTAAGCCGCCAGCGCCAGCGGGTAGTTTTCGTTGTATAAATCCAGCAGATAGCGCAAATACCTGGCGCCGCCCTGGATGTTCTCCACCGGGTTGAAGGCATCGGCGACGCCGAAACGCCTGGCGGTGGCGGGAATCAATTGCATCAGTCCCAGCGCGCCCTTATTCGAAATCGCGCGCGTGTTGTAATTGCTCTCCACTTTGATCACCGAATGGATCAATTGCTCCGGCAGCGCGTGCTCGGCGGCAATGCGGCGCACGGCTTCATCCAAACCGGATGGCGGCGCCGCGGGCTCAGTGCGCGGAGCGGGCACGCCTACTACGCGTGGCGCCACGCGCGCCCCGGCAACTCTGACTTCCATCACGGGCTTCGGACTGACCACCATGCTTCTTACCAATTTCCCGGTCCGCACATCTGGACGTACCACGCTGGTTACCCGTTGCGGAATATCCGGACCGGCGCCAAACGACGCGCCAACGGTAACACCTGCGATTATCAGTGTAAAACAAAATTGGCCCAAAATGTTTCCCTTAATTTTACCACCGGAATCCGTTTGCCGTGCGGATGCGCGTCTATACCCAGCCGTCTGACGCAAGCCTAATGTTATCATTTCCCTGTGACGTGCTCGGGGTATGTGCTGGCGGGGGGGCGCAGTTCCCGGATGGGCCGGGATAAAGCCCGCCTGCCCTTTCGCGGGGGCGACCTGGTGAGCGCCGTGGCCCGTGCCGTGGCCCGTGCCGCCGGCAACGTCACTCTGGTCGGACACTCCGAACTCCCCGCAATTCCCGATCGCTACCCCGGCGGTGGTCCGTTGGGCGGAATTCTCACCGCGCTGCATCATACTTCGGCCGATTGGAATCTCATCGTCGCCTGCGACATGCCGGAAATGTCCGACGCTTTTCTCGGCGAACTGCTGGCCAAAGCCATGCTCTCGCGGTCGGACGTTCTGCTGCCCTATGGTCCGGACGGACTGCCCCAACCCCTCTGCGCGGTCTATCACCGGCGCGCTCAGGCTGCCTTGGAAGACCACTTCTCCCGCGGCGAGCGCCGCGTGACGGCGGCCCTTGCCGGCCTCGAAGTGGAGCCCCTGTTTGTCGCGGAACTTTCGCTTTTTCAAAATGTTAATACTCCCCAGGACTGGGCCCCATATGCCGCAAAGTGATCCCTTTCCGCACTACATCGAGTTCCGGCATATCTATAAGACGTTCGACCACCCGGTTTTAGTCGATTGCAGCTTCGCCGTGGACCCCGGCGAGACCGTGGCCATCATCGGCCGTAGCGGTGTCGGCAAATCCGTCACGCTCGGCAACATCATGGGCTTCCTCAAGCCCGATAGTGGTCGCGTCATCGTCGCCCACGAGGACGTCACCGATTTCTCCGAAACCGAGTGGCGCCGCGTGCGGCGCAAAGTGACCATGGTTTTTCAGTCCGGGGCACTCTTCGATTCGCTGACGGTGGCCGAAAACGTGCTCTTTTCCCTCGAACTCCGCGAGGATTACGACTTTCAGAACAAGGAAGACGTGGTCAAGGGCCTGCTTGAAATGGTGGACATCGCCGATGCCGCCGACGCCTACCCGGCCGACCTTTCCACCGGCTACAAACGGGCCGTAGCCATCGCCCGCGCCCTCGCCGCGCAGCCCCAGTGCGTCCTCTACGACGAGCCCACCACCATGGTGGACC
>PLDO01000658.1 GCA_003136215.1 Bryobacterales bacterium | reverse complement strand
TCATCGCCAGGATCGGTCGCAGCGGGTGATCCGCAGGGATTCGCTCCTCAGGGGACAGGTAGCTGTACATGGCACTTTGGTTGAGGTCGGAACCGCGCATACAACAAAGACGCGCCCAAATGTTCCGAGGTCACCGGCGCCACTTACTTTTTCAGCAACGTCTTTAGCTTGCCAGGCGAGCGCAGCTCGCCCAGGACAGGCCAGGAGGCCTGTCCTACCGCTCGAAACGCAGGCAGGCGCGGCCCAGATAGATCTCGTCGCCGGGGCGCAGTTTCTCGCCGCGGCGATCGCCGGCGGGGACTTCAATGGGGCGCCCGTCGCGGAAGACGCGGGTGCCGAATTCGCTGCCGTCGTCGCACAGGCGGTAGTCTCCCGCGTCCAACCGGATGTGGGCGTGCTTGCGGGACACTGTGGCGTTGGCCTCGTCGGCGCCTTCCTCAAAAACCACATCGTTGCGGCGCACCACGCGATGGTCGGCGTCGGTCAATTCGGTCATGCGGCCGATGTTGGTCCTGACTTTTGACAGCGTGTACTCGGAGCTTTCCGTCTTCCCTTTGACCAGGATCACGCGCGCGACTGGAGCGGCCGCGGCCTGGGTTTTCACGGGCTCCACCGAATACGCGATGTCAAAGGCGCGGAGTCCCGCTTCGGCAGTGCGCACTTCGACGGAAAAACCACGCGGCAGCTCGCACTGGCTGCCCTCCAGGCCCGCGCGGATGTCCGCGCCGAGGCGCTCGCCGAACGCGGCTTGCAGGAGGGTGCGGCGCTCCGCCTCGGCGGCCACCAGCGTCACCACCACGCGCGCGAAGGGAAAGACGCGGCGTCCACGCGCCACAACCTGCACCTTGCCTTCCACCTCCGCCAGAATGGCGCGGTGCAACAGCAGCAACTCGTTGGAATCGGCCGGGCCGAACATGCGCTCGGCGAAGCGATGGAACCCGCGCTCGATGGTCTGCTCGATTTCCGAAAAAAGGCTCATGGCTGCACGCCCGTCTGAATCAGGCCCATTTTGACTGCCGCGTTGACAATCTCCGCCCCGGCCGGCGCCGCCGCCGTGCCGCCGTATACTCCATTCTCCACCAGGACGGAGAACGCGATCTGGCGCGCCGCCCCGCCGTACGGTGCGTAGCCGATGAACCAGGCGTGCGACGGCGCGCCGTTCAGTTCCGCCGTGCCCGTCTTACCCGCCACCGCGACGCTCGCCGCGCCCCGCCGCCCGGTGCCGGAGGTTACCACCTCCCGCATGAAGCGGCCCAGCGTGGCGGCCGTATCGGGAGACAGGACGGCGGCGGGCGGAGTGAGTCGCCCATTATTCTCGTCGGCCAGCCAGCGGCCCTGCGGCATGGCGCCGTTATTGGCGACGGTGGCGGCCACGCGCGCCATTTGGAATGGCGACGCCACCACCTCACCCTGGCCGTACGCCGATTGCGCCAGCGCCTTCTTCAACTCCGCGGCGGTATCCGGCGATGCGGCGGCAATACCCAGCAGCGTCGCCGTATCGTGCAGCGCGTCCGCGCCCACATCGTAGGCGCCCAACTGCGCGAAGTAAGCGTTGCAGGAGACGATCAGACCGCGCTCCAGATCGAGCGTGCCGTGCGGGTTCTTGTCCTGCACGTCGTCGCGGATGGGGCGCTTGGAGCCCTTCAGGAACGTGCCCACGCGGCCGTCGGGCAAACGCTCGCACTGGTACGTCTTGTGAGCCAGTTGCGCGTCCTTGCGCAGCGCCGCCATGGCGGTCACCACTTTAAAAGTGGAGCCCGGCGGATAGAGACCGTAGCGCGCACGATCCAGGTAGGGATTGGCCTCGTCCTGCACGGCGCCCTCGACGGGCAGGGGGAAGCTGACGGCGGCCAGCAGGTCGCCGGTGGCGGGGTCCATCACCACGGCCGCGCCCTTGGTGAGGCCGGACTGCTTCAACTGATTGCGCAGGATCTCGGCGACCTTGACCTGGAAGCGCGCGTCGACGGACATGCGGACATCGCGCGGGCGGTCGAGCACGCGGCGCACTTCGGGGTTGTCCGGCTCGCGGCGGTGGCGCAAGAGCGGCACGAGCTCGCGGTAATCGTAGCGCAGAACGCGATCCATCTTGCCGGTGGATGGATTGCGGACCTCCACCAGCGTCGGCCGGTCGTCATACCCGCGCAGGCGGCGCGCCGAATCGCGCTCCACGAAGCTGGTGTTGGTGGCCCCCCAGCGGGTGCGCGTGCGCAGATCGCCCAACAGGTCGAACATCAACCCGCCGAAGGGGTAGTAGCGTGCGTCGGCCCGCGGGCAGGCGCGGTCGATATCGATGCCGAGGGCTTGGTAATCGGCGCGGTGCTTCTCCAGTTCGCTCCAATTGCTGGTGGCGAGCGGCAGACCGTTGCGATCGTAGATGGTGCCCTTGGGGATCTCGCGCATGATTTCCTGCAAGCGCGGATTGTACTGGTAGCGGCGCGCGCCGTCGGCTTGTACGACGAGCGCGCCGGCGCCGATGGTGGGCCCGCTGCGGAGAACTTCGATATAGAAGGCCTTGCCCACCATTACGGCAGCGCCGAGGGCGAAGAAAACGCCGGCGGCGGTGAGTGGGACGCGGAATGGCTCGGCGGTGGTGGGTTCGGCCGGGCCTGGGGACTGGCGCGGGGCCTGGCGCGGCACGACCGACATCAAAATCCCGAACATCGCGAAGTTGGCCAGCATGGCGGTGCGGCCATAACTGAGAAACGGGGTAACCACACCGGAGAGCGGCAACACGCCGAGCGATCCGCCGGCGATCAGCAGGATCTGCAAGGCCGTGGCGGCCCCGATGCCCGCGGCCAGAAAGAATTCGTAGTCGGAGCGCGCGCGCAGGGCGATGCGGAAACTGCGGTAGACCAGGAAAGCGTAGAGCCCGAAGACGGCCGCCACGCCGGCCCATCCCCACTGCTCGCCGAGCACGGAGAGAATCAGGTCGGTATGCCCGGCGGGCACGAATTGGGGGTCGCCGTGTCCCATGCCGGTGCCGGCGATCCCGCCCGTCGCATAGGCCCACAGCGAATGCGCCAGCTGGTCGCCGCCGTGCACCAGGTTGTCCCAGGGCGAAAGCCACATGGAGACGCGCTCCCTCACGGTGTGCGGCACGCCCAGCACATAGCCGGCAACGAATCCCGCGCCCAGCAGGGTTGCCCCGGCCAACGGTACGAAGGCGCTGCCGCGCGCCACGCCGTAAAGCGTCAGAAACAGGCAGGCGAACACCAGCGCCGGCCCCATATCCTTTTGCAAAAAGAAAAATGCCAGGCAGAGCGCCACCGAGACCAGTACGGGTAGCGTGAACTCCACCGGCGGGATATCGATGCGCGCCGTCAGTGCGGCCAGCGCCGGGCGCTTTTCGCGCGCGTGGCGCAGCACATCCCAACAGCGCGCGAAATATCCCGCCAGGAAAAACACCAGCAGCACGCGGATGATCTCCACCGGTTGGAAACCGAACAGGTTCACCTTGGCGTCGCTGGTGCCGGGCCCGGAGCCGAACAGCACCAGCAGGACGGACAGCCCGAAGCTGGCCAGCAGCGGCACGAAGCTCAACTTGCCGGTGAGCCGTTGGTAGTTGAAACCGCTGAGCACCGCCAGCAGGATCGCCCCTCCCGCCGCGCCCTGGGCGAAATCCACGAACAGAAGGTTGTCGCGCACCGGATCGCGCAGACTCACCATGAGGACGAGCCCGATGCCGCTCAGCGCCAGGAGCGCCGGCAGGAACAACTGGTCGCCCTGAAAGCCGCGCAGGCTCCAGAACACGTGCACCAGCCAGAAGGCGCCGAAGAAGATGCCGCACCAAAGATAGAAGGCGCGCTGGAACTGCGCCGGGCGGCGCACCACCAGCAACGGCTTCAACTGGCGGAATTGCTCGCTGGTGAGCAGCTTGTTGCGCGCAATGCCGCCGACGTTGGAGAGGCTGCCCGTGAGGTAGTAGATTTCGCGCGCCGCCACGTCGCGCTCGCGGCTCTTGGGGAACAAGGGGGCGAGCGCCGGCAGCAATTCCTCGCGCCCACCCAGATCGTTCAAATTGAGCAGGCGCCTGGCGTCCAGACCGGCATCGATGTCGGCGAGCCCTTGCGATTTAGCCTGGTGGACCTGGTACAATCCGGCAGCCACCAGAAGGCTCGCCGCCACGGTGAGCAGGAACTCGCGGCCCCGCCAGGCCGCGCGACGTCCCCGGAGGTCTCGCGCGGTCGAACGCTCCACGGATCTGCTGCGGGTGACGGCCATATCAGTGAGCGTCGGTCTCGATCTGGTGCAAACGGAAATTCACGCTCTCCAGGCTGGACTGCACGCGCGCGATGCTGGCCGCCGCCTTGCCCCACGGCGAGATCCCCTGATACAGCTCTTCGGCCCGCTTGTAGTCGTCGGCGGCCCGCTGGATCTGGTCCTTCTCCGGCGGCAGCCCGCGCACGTTGCGCGAATCCCACCAGAGGCGGTCGGCGCGTTCGCGATAGCCATCGGCCAGCAGCAGTTTTTCGCGATTGCCCCACGTATAGCCGCGTTTCTGCGCCTGTTGCAGGGCCTCATAGCCTTTGTCGAAATCCTTCAGTCCGTAGATATAGACGCGCGCCAGGCCGAGCTCGGGGTCGGGCGAGCGGGGCAGCAGCTTTTGCGCCTCATCGAACTTTTCCACGGCGTCGCTCAATTCCTGCGGGCTGCGATGGCTGGTGCCGTTGATGCGCGCCAGGTGGCCTTCGCACAGGCGCAGTTTGCCGCGGACGTCATCCTCCGGATCCACGGCCAGCGCACGCGCCGCCATGGTGCGCGCGCGTTCCCACTCCTTCTCATAGATCAGCTGCGACTCGTTGTTGCGGTAGGTATCGATCACGTGGTCCGCCGCCGCGACAAACTTCTGCTTCACCACTTTTCGCGGTCCATGCAAAAGGAAAGACGAGGCATTGCCCCTGGAAAGTTCCGTCCATCTGGCCCAGATCTGGTCGAGGTCGGTAAGCTGTTCGGCTTCCACCTCGCGCTCCAGTTGCTGGCCGTGCTGATAGAGCAGATAGTTGGAAGCCAGCAGCCACCCGCCGTACAGGACGCCGCAGACCACGAGGCCCAGCAGGACCCGCATGGCGACCACGTAGGCGAGGGGCGCCGGACCGGCCGCCTTGGCGGTGCGCCTGACGTCCGCACCCGCGGCCGGCCGCGCCGTCCTGCGAGTTTCCTCCGCGGCATCTCCCGGTTCGGGGACCACGGTGCGCCGGGTGGCCTCCAGAGAATCTCCCGCCGCGCCTTCGGGCGGGTGGAAGGTGCGCCGCGTGGCGTCCAGGTCCTCGCTCGCCGCGGCCACCGGGGCCCCGTCGCGGAACGCCTCCAGATCGGCGCCGAACTCGCGGGCGGTGGGGTAGCGCAGCGCCGGGTTCGGCGCCATCGACTTGATGAGGATGCGGCGCAGCGGCTCCGGGCAAGGGTCCGGGGCGGGGGGCGGCGCGATGCGTGAGCGGATCATGCGCTCCAGGCGTTCGGTATTGCCGGCCTGGTAGGGCTGCATGCCGGCCACCATCTCGTAGAGCATGACCGCCAGCGACCACAAGTCCGAGCCCACATTGACGTCGCCCGAATCAAGACGTTCCGGCGAGGCGTAGGGGACGCTGCCGAATTCGTTGCGCGTCAGCCGCCGCGACATGGAAAGCGCCTTGGCGATGCCGAAATCCAGCACGCGCACTTCGCCATGCGCATCGATGCGGATGTTCTTGGGCTTGATGTCGCCGTGTACCACGCCCCGGAAATCCTTGCCGCCGATGGCCATTTGCAGATTATGGGCGTTGTCCAGGGTCTTGGCGACGGCGATGGCGACTTCGGTGGCGAACCCGACAACCAGCGGCCCGCGGCGCATCAACTCCGCCAGGTCCTGCCCGTCGATGTACTCCATGGCGACGAAGAAAAAGCCGTCGGCGTCGCCCGCGCCATAGACGCGGACCACGCGCGGGTCGATGGCGGCCAGGTGCGCCTGCAACTCGGCGCCACGGCGTTCGGCTGCAATCGCGTCGGTGGTGTCGGCGTCGGTGGCGTGCTCGATGAGCTTGAGCGCCACGGCGCCGCCGTTCTCGCTGTCGTGCGCCAGGTACACGTCGGCCATGCCGCCGCGTCCCAGCTTGCGGAGGATTTCATACTTGCCGATTTTGCGGCTGGCCGGCGCGATCATGGTAGGACAGGCCTCCCGGCCTGTCTGCAAAAGTGGGACAGACCATCGCCTTTCGTGGTCTGTCTTGCCTGGCCAGAGGTTGACAGACGACAAAAGGCGATCGTCTGTCCTACCCGATGGGCCATCATCGCTTGGCCTCCGCGGCGGGTCGCGCGGGCCGGCCCGGCCGCGCCGGGACCGGAACCGGCGTCAGGAAGAAGTTGAGCTCTTTGACGGTGTCGGTGGGAGCAGGTTCCAGCACGTTGCGGTCGAAGACGTTGCCCATCAGCCCTGGTCTGGCGCCGTCGCGCGCGGCCACGCCCGCACCTTTGTTCGACTGGATGAGGTTGTGCGAAAGCCACGGGGTTCCAGGGCCGAGAATGAGCACGCCTTCGGCCAGGCAATCGCGGATCGCATTGGCGCGCAGCACGGGACTGGCGCTGCCGCTGATCTCGATGCCGATTCCGGCGCCCTTGACCTCCACATCGTCGATCTCCACCACGCTCTCGCGCAGCAGAATGCCGATCGAAAGCGGCGCCTCGGAATCGGCCAGGATGCGGAAGCCGCTCAGGCGCGCCCCCTTGACGCCTTCGGCGATGACGGCGGGTCCGTTGCTCATGGGCGCGGCGCGCAGTTTGGGCTCGCGGGGAACCCGCGCGCGCAGGGTCACGCCATCCTTGAGGCGCACCTGCTCGCGATACTCGCCCTCGGGGACTTCCACGCTGTCGCCGGCGCGAGCCTCGGCCATGGCGGCGGCGATGGTTGTGGTCACGGCGATCGTGCGCGGCGCAATGAACGCCGGCGCGGGCTGCCACATCGCCCGACTAAGCCAGCCCAGGGCCGCCGCCGCCGTGAACCCGCCGGCGAACAGCAGAGCGCGCGCCAGTCCCGGGCGGCGCGGACCCGCCAATGCCAGGGTGGCTGGCGCGGTGAACCGTTCGCCTTCCACCACCAGCACCGTTACGTTGTCCTTACCTCCGGCGCGATTCGCCGCCGCGATTAGTTCGCTCACGGCGTCCTGGGGATTGCCGGCGTGGCGCTCCACGGCGGCGCGAATCTGTGCGGAGGGAACCTGGTCGCTCAGGCCATCGCTGCACAGCAGCAGCACGCTGTCCGAATCGAACGAAAAGCTCTTTACCTCGATGAAATCGGCGTCGTCCGGAGTGTGCTCCTCGCTACCCACATCGCGAAAGACCTCATTGCGGCGCGGGTGGCTCATGGCGTCCAACTCGCTTAGATCGCCATTGTCCTCGCGCTCGCCCACCGGAGAATGATCGTGGGTGATTTTGCGGATTTCGCCGCGGCGCACCTGGTAGAGCCGCGAATCGCCCACGTGTCCCACCACCGCCGCGCCGTTCTCCACGAGGACCAGCGTGAGCACGCACGCCATGCCGGCGAATTCCGGGTTGCTCCGTGCCGCGCGCAGAATCTCGTTGTTGGCCATGGTGATGGCCTCGCGGACGCGCTGCTCGGGGGCGCCGGTCTGCCGCTCCAGCCGCGCGCGCACCCGCTGCACGGCGATTTCGGCCGCCTTCTCGCCGGCGGCCTGCCCGCCGATGCCGTCCACCACAAGGAAGATGCCACGCTCCGCGTCGATGTGGAACGCGTCCTCGTTGTTGCTTCGCACGCAGCCCGGGTCGCTCCCCCCGGCGCACCTGACGTTCGTCTTAACCATTCGATGTGCTTCGGAACTCCAGGAACACTACGCCCGCCAGACCGATGCGCGCGCGCGCAGGCACTGGCGCCTCCAGGTTACGGTCGCGCTTTTCACCGCCTGCCATCTCGATGCTGGAGGGCGCCTTCACACCATCGATCGTGGTCCCCAACTGGCTCAGGTCCTTGAGGAAGAACTGCCCGCTCGCCGGATCGCGGCGCAGGCGGCAGTGTTCACGCGACACGTCGGGCAGCGTTTCCAGTTTGATGTCGGTCCAGTAATCGCGCCCCCCCCGGCCCACCACGATTTCGTCTTTGGTCATGCGGTAGGTCTTGCGGCCCGTGCTGTCTTCGTATTCGATCACCGCCAAGGCGGCAGCGTCCGCGGCCGGCGACGTGTCATAGCTTTGTTTCGTGGACTCCACTCCGCCCAGGCGCCGGGTGGCGATGCGCTTGGTGGTGGATCCCGACCCGAGTTCGCCCTTGGAGGGCAGGGCGAGTTCCGAGGAGATGGCGATATCGCCCGGCTCCACGTCCTCGTCGGTGTTTTCCAGAATGCGAATCTGCCAGCCGCCCTCGGGCGCCACGATCCTGGGATCGCTGCGCCGCGCCAGCTTCAGACGTTCGCCGAGCGAGGCGCGGTTCAGGCTTTCCAGTTCGGCATCCAGCGCGCGGCGCGCTTCGTCGAGGATGCGCGGCAGGATTCCGCGCAGGCGCTCCATGTCGCTGGGATGCAGGTAGACGTGGAAGATGGCCGGCGGCAGGATGGAGTAGTGCAGCGGCTCGAGACCTTCGCCCATGTTGCGGACGATTTCCCGGATGATGTCTCGCGCGGTAGCGGGATTGGCGGCGGCAGGACGGTCCATAGAGAAGCCAGCTTCGATTTTAACGCACGTGGAACAGGCGATCGCATTTTGTCGTCTGTTGGGATGGGCGTTCCGCCCGCGAAACGTCATGAAAAATGGTGGGGCATGCTTCAGGTTGCCAGCCGGCCGCAAGGCCGGCCTCCATCCCGATAGTTTTTCGAATCTCATTGGCGAGGCATGACAGACCACGAAGGCGATGGTCTGTCCTACTGCGCGTCCTTGGCGCAGCGGAAGCCGGTATTGCGGCTGCAAGGAAGGCTCGGGAGAAGTGGTTGGAAGGCCCTACCAGATAGCCGGCAACAGCCGGTATCGCACCCTACGCGCGTAATCGGCATAACCATCAAGCTCGTTGTGCAGGGTCGAGTCTTCCATGATCGTCCGTAACACGATTACGGACGCAGTAGCCGCGGCTGGTGCGAGCGCCCAATAAGAACCGAGGATCAACGGTGTCACAAGAGTAAATACGAACATGCCGGCATAGCCAGGGTGCCGAATGAATCGATAAGGCCCGCCATCGACGACCGTGTGCCCGCGATCCTTCTGAATGCGAACCACGGAAGAAAAGAACCTGTTGGATCGCATGGCCCATGCGATCAGAGCACCGGCAAGCACGGCCGCTGCCAAGCCCGCGATGAACGCCAGGGAAGATATGCCGTTCGACCAATGAAATCGGTCGTCCAGCCCGGCAGTAATCCACACAGCCATTGGCCCGAGCAGCACCGTGATGCCGACAAGCACCTTATCCCAGCTCTTACCGGCCTTGACATTCCTCCGCTCGGCGGCCAACTCCGGATTGCGCCCGACGGTGAATGCCAGACCGGCGACGAGGGAGAGCCCCAGAAGAACCCATGCATTCGACCAATCCAGACGGCCGGCTGACCCGAACAGACACACTGCCGTTATCGTGAGGCTGAAGCAAATCGAGACCAGGCTCTTCACGCCGGCAAGTCGCATCACCTTACTCCGATCAGGCATTTTACTATTTCAGACCTTAAATTCTATATTAGATCGCGAAGTCGCCTCGCGGAAACGCCTGCGACCGCCCGCTTGGCCGACGATCGCCTTCTCGCCCGGGATTGGGCATTGCCCATTCCGGGTCGGCGGGCTGTTCGCCGTCAGGGTAATGTCTCAGGTGATGTATCATGCGACTTGGCCCCACAGAACCCTCTTCCACCCGCTCCGGGCGCCGGTGCGCGCCGTCATTTGCCCTTGCTCCTGCTGCTGTTTGCCGGCAGCGGCTGCTCCGCCCTGATCTATGAAATCGTCTGGTACCAGTTGCTGCAGCTGGTGATCGGGTCGAGCGCGGTCTCGCTCGGCGTGCTGTTGGCCACTTTCATGGGCGGGCTCTGCCTGGGGAGTCTGTTGCTGCCGCGCCTGAAACTCGGGGGGCAGCATCCGCTGCGCGTCTACGGCAAGCTGGAACTCGGTATCGGCGCCTGTGGAATTCTGGTGCTGTTCCTGATGCCGCTGGTGGATTCNNCTCTGCCTGCTGCCGCCCACGTTCCTGATGGGCGCGTCGCTGCCGGCGGCTTCGCGCTGGATCAAGGCCACGCCCGAGGGCGTCGGCATGCTCGGCATGCTCTACGGCGCGAACACGGCGGGTGCGGTCCTGGGCTGCCTGCTGGCCGGCTTCTACCTGCTGCGCGTGTTCGACATGGCCACGGCCACTTTTGTGGCGGCGGCAATCAATGTGACCGTGGGGCTGGTGAGTTTCTCCCTGGCCAAACGGGCTCCGCAACAAGCGGCCTCCCTCGAAGCTACGCCGGCGATTGCAGGCGGAGCCTGGCCGGTCTACCTCACCATCGCGCTATCCGGCGCCACTGCCCTCGGCGCGGAGGTCATCTGGACGCGCCTGCTCGGGCTCATGATCGGCGCCACGGTCTACACGTTCTCCATCATCCTGGCGGTGTTTCTGGTGGGAATCGGGATTGGCAGCACGGGCGGCGCCATGCTGGCGCGCGGCGCGCGGAATCCCAAGGCGCTGCTGGGCTGGAGCCAGATGCTGCTGGCCCTGGCGGTGGCCTGGACCGCGTACCAGTTGTCGCATTCCCTGCCCTACTGGCCCATTAATCCGTTGCTTTCCACCAGCCCGTGGTACACCTTCCAGATCGATATGGTGCGCTGTTTGTGGGCGCTGCTGCCGGCCGCGCTGCTCTGGGGCGCGAGCTTTCCGCTGGCCCTGGCGGCGGCCGCCGACGTGGCGGGCGACCCCGGCCGCCTGGTGGGCGGCATCTACGCAGCCAACACCGGCGGCGCCATTTTGGGCGCGCTCTGCACCAGCATGGTCCTCGTCCCGTGGATCGGCAGCGGGCAGAGCGAGGCGGTGTTGATCGCCACCCTGGCGGTCAGCGGGCTACTCATGCTGGTCCCGCTGTTGCGGCCATTCCGTTGGCCGAAGGCGCTGGCCACGGGCGCCGTGGCCGCTGCCGCGTTGTTAGCGGCCGGGACCGTCTCGCCCGTGCCCGGCATGCTGATCGCCTACGGGCGGCGCATGATGACGTCGATGGGCCGCTCGGAGGTGCTGTATACCGGGGAAGGCATCAACTCCTCGATTGCCATCACCCGCTGGGACGACGGCGCGATTCAGTTCCATGTCAGCGGCAAGGTGGAGGCCTCCACGGAGCCCTACGACATGCGCCTGCAACGCATGCTCGGCCACCTGCCGGCGCTGGTGCACAAGAACCCGAAATCGGTGCTCATCGTGGGCTTCGGCGCGGGCGTAACGGCGGGGTCGTTCGTGGTATATCCGGAAGTCAAGCGCATCGTGATCTGCGAGATGGAGCCGCTGATTCCGCCCACCGCGACCAAATACTTCGGTGCGCAGAACTACTTCGTGGTCAACGACCCGCGCACCCAGGTGATCTATGACGATGCACGCCACTTCGTGCTCACCACGACGGAGAGATTCGACATCATCACCAGCGACCCCATCCATCCCTGGGTAAAGGGCAGCGCCACGCTGTATTCCAAGGAGTACTTCGAACTGGTCAAGCAGCACCTCAATCCGGGTGGCGTGATCACTCAGTGGGTGCCGCTCTACGAGAGCGATCCGGCAACCGTGAAGAGCGAGATTGCGACCTTCTTCGACGCGTTCCCCAACGGCACCATCTGGGGCAACGACATTTCCGGCGGTGGCTACGACCTGGTGTTGATGGGACAGGTGGACCCGGCCAGAATCGACTTGGACGCTATGCAGGCGCGCCTGGATCGTCCCGAAGGCTCGCGCGTGGCCGACAGCCTGCGCGAGGTGGGCTTCGGCAGCGCGGTGCAGTTGCTGGCGACTTACGCCGGCCAGGAACCCGATCTACGCCCGTGGCTGGCCGGCGCGGAGATCAATCGCGACGGCAATTTGCGCCTGCAATACATGGCGGGCCTGGCGTTGAATGTCAGCCAGGAAGGCGCCATCTATACCCAGATGCTGGCCTACCGGAGGTTCC
Source organism: Bryobacterales bacterium (assembly GCA_003136215.1). GTDB lineage: Bacteria > Acidobacteriota > Terriglobia > Bryobacterales > Bryobacteraceae > Solibacter. The sequence continues at coordinate 393 of PLDO01000658.1, read as the reverse complement.
CCGACAATCTGTTCGCCGGCTCCCCGGAGCACCTACAGGGGCTGCGCTATGCGCTCAATCCCACTGCCGCCGGGCAGTAGGATCCAAGAAAACACATTTGGCCACGGATGAACACGGATGAACACCGATAACACAAAATGTTTATCCGCGTTTATCTGTGTTCATCCGTGGCCCAAGGTTTTTGTTGGAGTATTTCGGCATCCCGCGGGTGGTTCCTCTGCGTCCCGGCGTTGGATACGCTTTCGCGCTACTCTGGTGGAGCATGGGGGTGCTCGACATTCAGGGGCTGCAAAGTTCCCTGTTCTTTGAATCGCCGGAGGAAATCTGCGCCCGCGTCTTTCGCGAGTTGAAACCGCGCACGGCCGCACCCGAAATGCGCGTCGAGTTCTGCCG
>PLDO01000212.1 GCA_003136215.1 Bryobacterales bacterium | reverse complement strand
AAGATCTGCGCCGTCTACCAGAAGCGCCGCGACGTCCTGGTGCACGGCCTGAATCGAGCTGGCTGGCCGGTGGAAAGTCCGCGCGGCTCGATGTTCCTGTGGGCGGCGATCCCCGAAAAATACCGCGCCATCGGCTCCCTGGAGTTCTGCAAGCTCGTTCTGGAGAAGGCGGCAGTGGCCGTCTCTCCGGGGATTGGATTTGGCCCGCTCGGCGAAGGGCACGTGCGCTTCGCCCTGGTGGAAAACGAACAACGCATCCGCCAGGCCACCCGCTCCATCGGCCTCTTCCTCAAGAGCTGACGATCACGGATTGGTCCGCCCCGGCGCCGCCGCGTTGCCCAGATCGCCCTCGGCGGACCAATACAGCGCGTTGAACAGCAGGGGGAACGTCGCGTGGGTTTGCGCCCGATGCTGCGGGCGGATGCCGAAGAGCACTACCTTGCCGGGGTTCATCTCGATGGCAACCACGGCGGCGCGGCCGTACATCAGGTCTTCGCCGCGGATCCAGCCGCTGGCGTTCACCCTGGTGTTGGGATAGCGCGCCACCACGCTGACTTTCTGCGACGAGAAGCCTTCCATCAACTGGAAGAAGGGCGAGTTGATGTAGAAGCCCAGCGTCTCGGGCGCGACGCCGCGGCCAACGGGGTGGACGGTATCGATTTGCAGGTTGACGATGGCGCCGGGTGCGAAGTGCGCTTCGCGCGTGGCGGCGCGTTTCAGATCCTTCACCCCAAGGGGGAGTTTGTCCACCAGAAGATTGCAGGCTTCGCCCAGCCCGATCAAGGTGCCGCCATCGGCGACAAACTGGCGCAAGGCATCCCACCCGGCTTCCCCGAGCCCGCCGCGATACTCTTCGACGATGGTCTTGTAGTCGAGGCCCTCGAGTATGGCGTTGCCGCGCTGGTCCGGCAGGATGATGGCGTCGAAGCGCTGCCGCAGTTTGCCAACCTTGATGTCCTGGTTGTGCAGTTTGGTGTAGTCGAACTGGTAGCGGTCCAACACCCAGCGGGTCCAGCCCTCATCCATTGAGGGGTCGTACGACTGGTAGATGCCGACGCGCGGCGCGTTGAGCGTGGTGGCGAGCAGCGCCTTGGCGGGCGCCTTGGCGTCGGGGCGCACGTCCATGCCTTCCACGGCCCGGTTCCAGACATCGGACTTCGCGGCAGCGATGACGTAGGGCACGCCGCCGGCTTCAGGCCTGCTCAGACTCACCTTGGCGCCACTCTTCAGCAGGCGGTTGACTACCATGGCGGAAAGCGCGCCGTTATAGGGGAAGCGCCAGGCGCCGCCGCCGTTGGTGGCGGAAAGAACGAACTTGGGCGTGGCCGCAACCTTCTCCATGGGGAAGGTGGCGAGCGGGGTTTTGGCGAATTCGGTCTTGACGCCGAATTGCATGCCGAGCGACCAGGCGGAAACATCGTAGGGAGCTTCGGCGGGCGCGCCGGGAGAGCGCCTTACTTCGGGGTAGGTCTGCTTTTCGAGCAGGTCCTTGGCGTAGCGCGCGAACACCTGGTTGAACGGAATGACGAACGTCCCCGCCGGATACGTCTTGTCATCCTGCTTAAAGCTTTCCCTGGCGCGGAAGACTTCGACGCCGGCGGTTAGCAGCTTATCCACCAGTTCGATGGCCTCGTTAGGGTCGTGCAGGGTGTCGGTGGGGATGAGGATGGCGAAGGTCTTTTCCTTATCCTGGCCGAGTTCGCCCTTCGCGCCGGCCTGGATGGTGTTGCGGTTGATGTTGTAGATCTGATGCAGCAGTGTCTCGCGGCTGCCGGCGGCGGTTTCGAGCAGCGCGTTGGTGGCGATCAATTCGTAATCCACGATATCGCGCAGGGTCCACCGGCCTCCCAGCCAGGGACGGGGATATTCGGTGCGCGGGGTAATGTCGCGCGGCGCGGGGAGCGGGTCGTCGGGGTGTTCGAAGGCGCGGCGGCGTTCGGATTCGAAATCGCTAGGCGCGCCGGCCGGTCCGGTGGAGCCGCCCCGTCCACCGGCGGCGGGTGCAGAGGCGGACTCGGTGCGCGTGGGGTCGGCCTTCTGCTGCACCACGGGAGTGGCAATACGCGCGCTGGCGACTTCAGTGAGCAGGCCCACCTGGTTGTGCCACCATCCGGCCCACGCCATGGCACCCTGCCAGAAGTTGGTGTAGGTGGAGTTGAAGATGATGCCGGTCTTGCCTTCGGCTTCCAGGGCAGCGGCCTGCGACTGGCCGAAGACGCCGTTGAGGCGGTAGATCAGCGGGTCCACGTTGGGGTTAATCGGGTCGGTGGCCGGCATGGTGAAGATGCGCGGCCCGCTGGCGCCCTGCTGGTGTTCGTCCAGCCAGATGGAGGGGAACCACTCGTGCCAGAGAACCTGGGCGGCCATCTGGCTTTCCCTCTGGCTGAAGAGGTACATGTCGCGGTTGTTATCGTGGCCGGTGTAGTTGTGGTAGAGGTACGGCAGAGGGCTGGCCTCGCTGGGGGTGCCGAGGGTTTTGTTGTACCAGTCGGTGACCATGATCTGGCCGTCGGGGTTGAGCGAGGGGACCAGCAGCAGGACGACGTTGTCGAGGATCTTGCGGACCGCGGGGGAATCGCTGGTGGCCAGGTTGTGGACCAGTTCCAGCACCATCTGCGACGCGCCGATTTCGGTGGAGTGGATGTTGTTGGTAATGAAGACGACGGCTTTGCCGGAGCGGAAGATTTCGTCGCGCTCGGCATCCGTGGGGGCGCCGCCCTGAAAATAGAGCTTCCGCTCCAGGTTCTTCAGCTTGTCAAGGTTGCGCAGGTTTTCGGCGGAACTGATTTCCAGGAGGATGAAGGGATTTCCGTTGGTGGTGGGGCCGAGGTTGCGGAACCTGACGCGGTCGGTGCCGTTGGCGACGGCCTGCATGTATTCGACGATTCTGTCCCACCGAACCAGCTTCTTGTCGCTGCCGATGCGGAACCCGAAAAACTGCTCGGGGGTCTGCACGGCGGCGGCCGCGGTGACGGCGATCAAGAAAAGAGCGGATATCAGGCGTCGGGTTCTCATGGGAGCGGATTTCCTGGCGTCGGGCGTTTCGATACAGAGATGAACAATTGTCGGGAGATTAGCGGCTCGATGTCAACTGGCCCGGCCACTGGCTAAGATAGAAGCAATGCGATGCGCCCTGATTCTCGCGCTGGCCGCCTGCACGGCGGCGACGGCGCAGAACATCGTCAATCCGAAGCGGTTGCGCGGCTTCATCGCTCAACTGGAAAGCGCGCAGGCTGGCGAGCAGGCGCTCGGTTGCGAGGTGTCCGCGATGAAGCCCTCGCTGAATTACAGCTTCCGGTATCAGGCGGGATACATGGTCACGGTGCCCATGAATCAGTACCTCGGCAGCGGGCACGGGTGGGCCACGTTGACCCGCATCACGCCCGAGGGCGGCGCTCGCAATCCGGTGTACCTGATGTCGCAAATCGCCCTGCCTACGGTGCCCAAGACCAATGTCGAACTGAGGTTGGGCGGCGGCTATCTGCTGGGCATTGGCGTATACAACGTGCGCTGGATGATGCTGGACGATGCGGGCCGGGTGTGCCGCAAGAGTTGGCGCGTGGACGTTCGCCTGAGCCACGGAGAACGCCAGGTAAAGGTGGCCATGCCGCCGGATACGGTGTGGGAGATGGGGCTGCGCGGTTCGCGGCCCTTCCCGGTGGGGACCGACGACGCGGCGCAGCTGCGGCTGACCATTTTTCTGCACGCCGCCCCGTTGTACGCGCGGCGCACACGCATGCGGCCCAACGATATGATGACGCTGCTGAGCACGGTATCGTCGCTGCTGGAGCGCGTGCCGGCGAGGTCGGTACGCCTGGTGCTGTTCAACCTGGATCAGCAGAAGGAACTGTATCGCAAGGAAGGCTTTCTGCTCCAGGACATGGCGCAGGTGTCGCAGGCGATGACCAATATCGAACTGGGGCTGGTGGATTTCCAGGTGCTGCAAAACAAGCGGGGGCCCGTGGATCTGCTGACCGACATGGTGAATCGCGAAATCGAGGCGCAGCCGCCCAGCGATGTGGTGCTGTTCCTGGGGCCCGAAACACGATATTTCGACCGCGTGCGGCAGGACAGTTTAGAGAAGCCGGCGGGACACGGGCAGCAGTTCTACTACTTTCAGATCGTCCCCTTCTTGCGTCAGACAGCGATGCCGGCGGATACCATCAAGAGCGCCATGTCGCGGTTGGGCGGAAAGACGATTCTGATTCACAACCCGGGGGAGTTCGCCAAGGCAATCGAGCGGCTGGAGAACCGGAAAATCGCTCCTTAACCCGGCAGCGGGGGGACCAAACAAGCTGTGTCTTTGACGCGGAGTCGCGGAGACGCGGAGGAAGACCGGGAGAAGAGCAAAAGACAACGTCACTGGCGCGCGATGGATTCGCGCCATCGGTGGGGAGTACGCGGAGAAAGCGGAGGAACCTTTTATTGCTTCGTCTGGCCGGCTGCTCCGCGGGGGTGTGGCATGCCGGCGGCGGATTCGGTGAGCTTGTAGTCGGCCGGGGCTTCGAATAGCGCGTGCGAAGGTTCGGCGCGGCTGAAGTTCAACAGCCGGGTCACGGTTTCCCCGTTGCGCGGATCGGAATGCCTGGAGAGCACCGTGGTCTGCAAATCCGTGGAATACCAGTTTTCGCTCACGATGTGGATGGGCAGTTCGTTGCCGGCCTGTCCGGCGGGGATGGTCATGGTGGTGCGCCGGCCTTCCGCCTGCACCCCTTCGATGGTCTGGCGGCCCAGCGATTCGGTCTTGAAGTTCGGATCGGAGGCGTTGTAGCGGCCCATGCCGCGCATGTCCCCTCCGGCGGAAGTCTCCCGCGGGCGGGGACCGGGACCGCGATCCGCGGCACCGCGCACGGATTTGATGCCGGTGCGTTCCTTGGCATTCAGGGAATAGCTCACGCCGGCGACCGGGTCGTGGATGAAGACCATCTGCTGCATGTTGGCATCCGGCGCCAGTCCGTTCAAGTGGACCGCCTGCTCGCGCCGCGTGCGGCCTTCACTATCCCGGTAGACCTTTGAATTGAGGGTCTGGTGGATGCGATTGCCATCGGCCAGGGTGTGCGAGCTTTCGGTAATCACGTCGGCGGAGAACGGGGCGTTTTTGACTCCCGCGCGGAGTATTCCGCCGCCGGGCTCGCCGCCCGGCCCACCCGGGCCGGGAGGTCCGTCGAAGCCCATGCGTCCTCGCCCGCCGCGTCCCGGCGGAGGACCTTGCGCCAATGCGACGGCGGCCAGCGCGATCAGGGCAACAATTGTCATTCGCATCGTAATTCCTCTACTTCCTGCCAAACGGTTAATCCAGGAAACGCACGGCGCGCGCCATGCCGTTAGAGCCGAGCATGACATCGGCTTCCACCAGTTCTTCCGCGCGATCTTCGCTGACGTCGAGGCCGAGAGCAATCATCGCACTGCGCGGCAGTTCCACGCGGACCAAGTTGACCTCGTCTGCATCGGCGGTGTCACCGGCGGCAAAGCCGGGCGAATTGGGCAGCGGGATAAAGCCGTCGGAATCGGCCTGAGGTAGCAGCATGGCCAACTCGATGGCGCGCTGCGCGGGCGGACGCGCGGCTTCGGGCTGCCGGTCGCGTACCAGGAAGGCGGCCAGGACGAACATCGTGGCGAAGGCCGCGGCCCAGGTGGCCACCGGCATCCAACGGCGCGGCAGCGCACGGCTTTCGCCCTCCGTCCGGCGGCGAAACGCGGAGCGCAAACGGGCCTCCACGCGAGGCGGCGCTTCCACCCGCCGAAGGCCGGCGGCAACCGCGCGGAAACCGGCTGCGAGTTCCCGATGGCGGCTCATCCGGGCCGCACACGCCGGGCACTCCAGCAGATGACGGCCGCCATCGCCAAGCTCCGGGATGGTATTCCAGAATTCCTGACAGTTCATGACACACACCTCACCGGCTTGAGCGTTCCAAGAGCTTGCCTGGGATTCCGCTCCTGATGCAACTTTTCCAACAGCAACCCGCGTGCCCGGTGCAACCGTGAACGCACGGTGCCAATCGGGCAGCCTAACGCCACCGCGGCGTCGGCATAATCCACTTCCTCCAGGTCGCACAACACCACCACCTCGCGATACCGCCGGGGGAGTGCCTGAACCGCGCGCCGCAGCGCGTCGATCCCCTCGCGGCGCGTAAGGTCCAGCAGCGGGTCGTCCACAATCGCCAGCTCCGGCTGGGCAAAATCCTCGGAATCGGTGTCCAACGCCACGTCCGACCGCCCGCGCTCCAGTTGCCGGAGAACCAGCTTCCGGGCGATCCCAAACAGGTAGCCGGACAACGTCCCGCGGTCCGGATCGTAGCCGCAATCCTCGCGCAACAACGCCAGAAAGACCTCTTGCGTCACGTCCTCCGCCACCGGCATGGAACCGCTCATGTGCAGGGCAAAGCGGAACAGCCCTGCCTGCCGCCGGCGGTAGAGAATCACAAACGCCTCTTCATCGCCATTTTTCAGGCGCAGCAGGAGGGTGTCGTCCGTCTCGACCGGGGCTGACGTCATGGGCCTTTCACTCATTATTCCGCGCAAGCATCAAAAGGTTCCACACAATGTTAAACTGATTCAGGGGTTTACCCGGTGAGCGCTACCTCTTTACAGCACAACGATAACCAATTTGGTACTTTACGGCTAGTAGTTACTGCCCGTATCATTACCTTTTGGGACTGGAAAACATAATGGCCCCCGGATATCAAATCGACGAAGTGACCGTTCTGCGCCTCAAGCTGGCTGAAACGGAGGCGGAACTGGACTATCTGAAGCGGAAACAGGCCAGCTCCGAGCAGCGATTCCGGGAACTCCTGGACGCCTCACCATTGATGGTATGGCTCGCCGGAACCGACGCCATGTGCACCTTCTTCAACCGGTCGTGGCTGGAATTCCGCGGCCGCACGCTGGAAGAGGAACAAGGCAACGGATGGGCCGAGGGGATCCATCCGGACGATCGTGACCTGTGCCTGGAAACCTATCTGAAGTCCTTCGCCTCGCGGGCTCCGTTCCGCGTGCAGTACCGCACGCAGCAAGCCAGCGGAGCGTATTGCTGGGTTGAGAACTCGGGTTCACCGCTGATCGAAGACACGGTATTTGTGGGCTTCATGGGCACGGCCATGGACCTCTCGGAGCGGCGGAACCGCGCGTTCACGCCCGACCGCGAATCGGTACGGTTGGTTTTCGCGCTGACGGAGCGCGAGCGGCAGGTGCTGGTGCTGATTGCCGGGGGGAAATCCACCAAGGAAGCCGCCGCCCAACTGGGAATCAGCTATAAGACCGCCGATTCGCACCGCAGCCGGATCCTGGAGAAACTGGGCGTGCATGAAACCGCCAGCATGGTGCGTTATGCCATCCGCGCCGGACTGATCGAAGCCTAGACCAGGCCGGGATATTCCGCCACGAGCACGGATCGTGTAGGCTGGTTTGGGGAACCGCCGGGCGCGCCGAAACGAATGTCCAACTCACTCATCAGACAGGCCATCGAGATGGCCGTGGCCAACGTGCGGCGCGAGGGCGGTCCGTTCGCCGCCCTAGTGGTGAAGGACGGGGTGGTGATCGCCGCGGGGACGAATCAGGTGACCCGCGATAACGACCCGACGTCGCACGCCGAAATTGTGGCGATTCGGGAGGCCTGCCGGGTGCTGGGCGATTTTCAGCTCAGCGGATGCGACCTATACGCCTCCTGCGAACCTTGTCCGATGTGCCTCGGGGCTATCTACTGGGCGCGCCCTTCCCGGGTGTTTTTCGCGGCGACCCATCAGGAAGCCGCCGCCGCCGGCTTCGACGACTCCTTCATCTACCAGCAGATCGCCGTGCCCCACGCGCAAAGGACGATTCCCATGATCCACCTGGCGGATGAGTCGCGAACCCGGCCGTTTGAGGAGTGGAGCAGTAAGTCGGATCGCTTGCGCTACTGAGGGAAACCCTTCACCGCGGAGACGCCGAGAAAACATATTGGCCACAGATGAACACCGATGAACACGGATAAAAACGGTTTTGTGCTATCTGTGTTCATCGGTGTTCATCTGTGGCCTGGTGTCTATCGGGGCCTACCCTAACTCACCTTGGAGCCGTCCGCGCTGAGATGCGCGCGCCGGTCGCCATGGAAGGCCACGTTGGCCAGATGGGGCGCGCTGACCGCGCTCGCGCCCACCTCCACCGGAGCGTTGGGTTGCTGGCGCGATTTCACGCAATCCAGGAAATTCTGGATGTGCGGCTCAATCGGGATCGGCGCCGCCATTTCCTTTACCGGTTCCGGGTTCTTGAGCCACGGCTCCTTCCAGATTTTGTAACCCGCCGTGTTGAGCAGCATGGTTCCCTGGTCGCCCTGGAACATCACGCTCCAATCGTTGTCGTAGGAGTTGCAATAGTTCAGCGTCCAGGTGGCCATCAGCGTCGAGTATTCGAAGACGGCGGTGAACACGTCGGGCACTTCGCTCCCGGTGTTCTTGGCCCTCTGTCCGAAACACACGGCCGATTTAGCAAATCCCGCGCCGCTGAACCACTGCACCACATCCATCAAATGGGTGCCCTGGTCGGTCATGTTGCCGCCCGAGTAATCCCAGAAGTAGCGCCAGGAGCGGAACCGCATGGGCTCCAGATCGCGGTCCTTGGCTTTGCCCAGGAAGCGCTTCCAATCCAGTTTGCCGGGCAGCGGAGAGTTGTTCAGCGGCTCGGAGACGTTCCAGTTCCACATGGGCTTGGCCATGGTCACCTTGCCCAGGATGCCGCTGTCGAAGACCCGCTTAGCCTCGATCACGGCCGGCGCGCTGCGCCGCTGCATGCCGATCTGCACGACGCGGTCGGTCTTGCGCACCGCCTGGATCATCCGCTGGCTCTCCTCGATGGAGTGCGACATCGGCTTCTCCAGGTAAACATCCTTCCTGGCGTCTAGGGCGGCGAAGAGGCAGGGCGCGTGCTGATGGTCGGGCGTCGCCACCACGACCGCGTCGATGCCGGATTGCGCCAGCAGGTCGTGGTAATCCACATAGGGTTTGGCGTCCGGAGTGGTCTTAAGGGCGGTCTGTAGGTTGGGCTCGTACACCTCAGCGATGGCGACGCACTGGGCGCCCAGTNNTAGCGCCCGCGGCCTCCCGATCCAATCAGTCCATAGGCGAGGCGGTCGTTGGCGCCCCACGCGGAGCGGGGCACGAATAGCGGTGCGGCGGTCAGGGCGGTAGCAAGAAATTGTCGGCGATCCTGCGGCATGGCGGTTTGGTCCCTCTGGCGTCAATGTAATCCCTGGTGCCGCCGGACGCAATGGCTGGGTCACCTTGAAGTCTTCGGGAGTGGCTTCAGGGCAGCCCAGCAGGTCACGGCATAACCGGCAGGGGCGGAACTGGACCGTCCGGTGGAACGGCGACGACCACTTGCGATACTGCCCCCCGATACAAGACGACCAATTTATGCTCGTCAAGGAATGACTTATAGTACGACCCGTGGATCACGTATACTTTGCCGGGAGGGAGGCGTGGTTCGGGAGCTGCCATAAACCGCGGGAGCCTGGCCGTCTTCGAGGCGACACGATAGAAATTCAGTGGAGATGCGTACGCTCCACCCACGGTAAATTCTTCAACACCGTAACGTTGATTCAGCCGTTCGATGACGCTGTAGACCTGCTTCATCTCCGCGGCCTGAACGTATTCTTTGAAGTAGGTGAACCTCAGGCATAGCAGATAATTCGTGGCGAGGACCAGAAGCATCCCCGTCATGACGCGGCCCAGGAAACGCAAGAACCGCGGCTTCGCGGGTGATGCAGCAACCAGTGCGACTAACAGGGTGCATAGCGGCAGGAAATAGATGGCTGTTCGCGACATGGGCAGCGGGATTTTAGCAATTCGAAACGCTAGATAATGCGCACCAACGGTCAGTGTCAGTATTCCCGCCAGGCTCGCAGCCATTATGGCTCTCATGTTTTGGCGAAACTCCGGATAGACGCTTCCCAAGCTCATACGGCAGGCGCAAACGATCGCCAATGTGAGAAGTAAGTATCCCCCCGCCGATCGGACCATACCGGAATATCCGAGCCATTCGGGTAG
>PLDO01000081.1 GCA_003136215.1 Bryobacterales bacterium | reverse complement strand
CGCTGCACGGCATTCCGTGGGGTGCCAAGGATCTGGTGGACACCGCGGGCATCGCGACCACCTACGGCGCCGAGCCCTTCCGCCGGCGCGTGCCCGCCCAGGATGCCGCCGTGGCGCAGCGTCTCCACCAGGCGGGCGCCGTGCTGGTCGCCAAACTGAGCATGGGCGCCCTGGCGCTCAACGACATCTGGTTCGGCGGCCAGACGATGAACCCGTGGCTGCTGGAGGAAGGCGCCTCCGGCTCCAGCGCCGGTCCGGGAGCCGCCACCGCGGCCGGCCTGGTGGCTTTCTCCATCGGCAGCGAGACCGAAGGCAGCATCGTCAGCCCGTCGATGCGCTGCGGCATCACCGGCCTGCGGCCCACCTATGGGCGCGTGCCGCGTACCGGCGCCATGACGCTCTGCTGGTCACTCGACAAACTTGGTCCCATGACGCGCTCCGTGGAGGACGCCATGCTGGTGCTGCACGCCATCTCCGGCCCCGACCCGGGCGACTTGGCCAGCGTTCCGAGCCGTCTCGACTTCGATTCCGCCGCCTCCGCAAAGGGGCTGCGCGTCGGCTACTTCCCCGGCTGGATGAAGGAAAGCCCGGCCACCGATGTGGACCGCGCCGCCCTGCAGACAGCCGCCGCACTGGGCATGGTTCCGGTCGAGGTGGCGCTTCCCGACTGGCCCTATGGCTCCCTCAACCTGATTCTCTTCGCGGAAGCTGCCGCCGCCTTCGAGGAACTCACCCTGAGCGGCGGAATCGATCAGCTCAAGGTGCAGGTTCCCGACGCCTGGCCCAACGTCTTCCGTCAGGCGCGGTTTCTGTCCGCCGTGGATTTCGTGCAGGCGGACCGCCTGCGCCGCACAGTCGCCCAGGAGATGGCCCGCGTATTCTCCCAGGTGGACCTTCTGCTGGTGCCTTCGCTGCGCGACGAAATGCTCACGATCGGCAACTTCACCGGACACCCTTCTCTGACGTTGCGGGCGGGCTTCGTCCAGGTGGCCGAGGCGCGCAGCGATTGGGCGCCCGACACCGCCAATCCGCTGCCTAAGTTTTCGCCGCCGCGGCGCGTGCCCCACGGCGTCACGCTCATCGGCCGCCTCTTTGACGAGGGCACGCTGGCGCGCGCCGGGCTGGCCTTCGAGCGCGCCTGGAACGTCGGCGCCGAGCGCCCGCCGGGATTTTAGCTGTGGCATAAGGCTCCGCCTTGTGCATCCGAGCGAAGCTCGGACTTTGCCTCTCCCGAGGTCCCCAAAAACACCCTTGTAGAAAAAGACGGCAAAGTCTTGGTTGCGCTATGTGGTGCATTCCAATATCCTGGTTATTCCCCCTATGTCCACAAAAACTCCCATCACGGTCGCCCACGGCGACGGCATCGGCCCCGAAATCATGAGCGCCACGCTCCAAATACTGGAGGCGGCGGGCGCCGCTCTCGAGATCGAGACCATCGAGATCGGCGAAAAGGTCTACTTGCGCGGCAATTCCGCCGGCATCGACCCCAGCGCCTGGGATTCCCTGCTCAGGACCAAGGTCTTCCTCAAGGCGCCCATCACGACGCCGCAGGGCGGCGGTTTCAAGAGCCTGAACGTGACCACGCGAAAGACCCTGGGCCAGTATGCCAACGTGCGGCCGTGCGTTTCCTATCACCCGTTCATCGATACCAAGCATCCCAACATGGATGTGGTGATCGTGCGCGAAAACGAAGAGGACCTCTACGCGGGCATCGAATATCAGATGACGCCGGAAGTGATGTCCTGCATTAAGCTGATTTCGCGTCCGGGCAGCGAAAAGATTGTGCGCTACGCCTTCGAGTACGCGCGCCTGCACAACCGCAAGAAGGTCACCTGCTTCATGAAGGACAACATCATGAAGATGACCGACGGGCTGTTCCACAAGGTGTTCGATGAGATCGGCGCGCAGTATCCCGACATCGAAAAGGAAGTCTGGATCGTGGATATCGGGGCGGCCAAGCTGGCCGACACGCCGACCGCGTTCGATGTTATCGTGATGCCCAACCTGTACGGCGATATCCTAAGCGACGTGGCAGCGCAGATTGCCGGGTCGGTGGGCCTGGCCGGGTCGGCCAATATCGGCGAGAGTTGCGCCATGTTCGAGGCCATCCACGGCTCCGCCCCGCGGCGCGCCGGGCAGAACCTGGCCAACCCCTCCGGCCTTCTGCTGGGCGCGGTGCTGATGCTGGTACACATCGACCAGCCCGAAGTCGCCGCCAAGGTGCACAACGCCTGGCTGCGCACCATCGAGGACGGAGTCCACACCTACGACGTCTACACCGAGGGCGTGAGCACGGTAAAGGTGGGGACCAAGGAATTCGCGGCGGCGGTCATCGCGCGCCTGGGGCAGAAACCGAACATCCTCAAGCCCGTCACCTACGCGCATCGTCCCCCGGCGGTGGCTGCGGCCAAGCAGGCGGCGCGTCCCGCCGTCGCCATGGAACTCAAGGGCATCGACGTATTCGTCTACTGGCCCTCGCGCAACCCCAACACGCTGGCCGACGCGGTGGGCAAACTGGCGGGAGAAGGCGTGACGCTGCAGATGATCGACAACCGCGGCGTCAAGGTCTGGCCCGCGGGACGGGCGGAAACCTTCTGCACCGACAGCTTCCGCTGCCGCTTCATGGCCGCGGGCCAGACGGACATGGGCAAGCTGCTGGAAGTGGCCGGCCGCGTCTCCGCCGCGGGAATCGACATCGCGGTGACCGAGACGTTGCGCAATTTTGACGGGCAGGCCGGGTTCACCCTGGCGCAGGGGCAGTGAGCGTGAACGCCCATCCACTGGTCGGAGTGATCATGGGCAGCAAGTCGGACTGGGAGGTGATGCGCCAGGCCGGCGAGATGCTGACGAAGTTCGGCGTGGAGCACGAATGCCGCGTGCTTTCGGCGCACCGCACCCCGAAGGAGACGGCGGAGTATGTCAGCGCCGCCGAAGGACGCGGGATGGAAGTCATCATCGCCGCGGCGGGCGGCGCGGCCCACCTGGCCGGGGGCTGCGCGGCGCATACCTTGCTCCCGGTGCTCGGCGTGCCGATGGAGAGCGGCGCGCTGAAGGGTTTGGATTCGCTGCTGGCGACGGTGCAGATGCCGGCGGGAATTCCAGTGGGAACGCTGGCCATCGGGGCCGCCGGCGCCAGGAATGCCGCGTTGCTGGCGATTGCCATCCTGGCCAACAGCCGCGCGGAATTACGCGATCGCTTGCGCGCATTCCGCGCGGAGCAGAGCGCCAAAGTACTGGGCGAAAAACTGCCGTAAGCGACGGTGGTCCGAGCTTCGCTCGGATTGGCAGGCTGAAGCCTGCCCCACCAATGCAGGCAGACGGCACGGCTTGGTGGCGCAGGCGGTTCCGCCTGCGAGAACCTTGCCG
>PLDO01000312.1 GCA_003136215.1 Bryobacterales bacterium | reverse complement strand
CCCATGTCCCCGGGCCGTACCTTGGGAAGATCCCCTCCATCACTGTCGGGGTTCCGTGTCAGCTCTGCGATGGCTTGCCGCTCAGTTTTGGAACGACGATCAGCAGCGCGCCATAACACACCAGCGAAACTGCCAGCGCGACAGGGTTGCTCTGGCGGAAGTCTTCGAGGATCAGTTTCAGCGTGCCCAGCGCGATGGCGAGATAGCCGATCCAGACCAGTTCGTTGCGTCCGGTGCGCGATCCGGTGAAGGCGAACCCTAGAGCCAGGGCACAGGTGACGAGCGTGCGTGTGGTCGCCAGCAGAGACAGCGTGAGTTTGGCGCCGATGAATGATCCTGCGACCAGGATCGCCAGCGCTCCGAAGGAGACGGCGGCAAAGAGGGCTGACAGGAAACTCATCCCTGCCGTGGTGCGCGAGTGCGTGGCGGAATAGCATGCGGCGTAACAACAGGCGGCGGAGAGAGCCACGATCCAAAGGGCAAGCGTGGCCTGTTCAAGCGCCGCGCCCGTGAACGCGTTGAGGATTGTACCGGGGAGTCCCGACGTCAGCGCGGCGGCGAACAGATAAACGCCTCCGTGGATAACCAGCGTCGGCAGTGACGCTCTGGTTCCCGCGAGCGTGGTCAGCACGGCGGCTGCGCTCCAGATCAGCGTGAGCTCGGATTCCGGCAGGATAAGAATGCACGCCACCAGGCCCAAGCCTGCGCCCCAGGAAGCGAAGACATGATGGTTGCGGCGGGGCGAATCGGCAAACCGCATGAACGCGGTGAAGTAACAGGCGGCACAGGCGATGGCGCACAGAGCGCCGACCGCGGATGCGGCCTTGCCCTGGGTGAGGCGTAACGCACCGCCGGCCGCCAGCACGAAGACGGCGACGGACTGCACGATTTCAAAAATGCCGACGGTTTGCCGCACCGCAACGGTTCGCCAGACGATGGCCGTGGCGTAGAGGGCAAACAGGAGCGCGCCGAGCGCGACGCAGGCGGCCACGGTGACCGGCTTATAGTGTTCCGGTAAACCGTTGGGCCGGGTCATCACGTAAAGAAGCAGCCAGATTCCGAAGTCGGCGGCGATGGCCGCGGGGACGCGCATGTTTTGAGCGTGATCCTTCGCGGCACTGGCTTCGATGACACAGGCGATGCCGAGCAACGCCAAGGCGAAGGGAACAAGATCGCCTGTCTGGACCATCAGGGCGATGGCCGCGATCAACGTCGACAGCGTGGTAACGGTCGTGACGGCCGCCGAAATTTTCGACCAGGCAAGCACCGAGCTGAGCACCAGGAACGCGACCAGGATGGCGGCGGTTGCGGCCGGAGGCAGGGCGTGGAAACGCACCGTGGCTTCCCAGAGAAGGGGCGCGAGAATCAAAGCCGCCGTGACGCCGTAGGCGGTGCCCGCGAAAGCGTTCTGTTCACGGGTCCGGACGGAAAAAACCAGCCATGTGGCTGCATAAAGAATGGCAACCGCGACGACCAGAAGGCTGGAAACGGCGCCGGATTCGGCGAGGGCCCGCAGCAGGAATGCGCCGGCGAGTCCGAGGACCGCTCGTCCGGCGGCAGGGATGGGGTTGGCGGCGGGCAGGGGCAAATCGGGGCCCATGGCGGCGGGAACGCTGTTGGCAGTCGCGACGGGCTCGGGGCGCTCGACGGCCCTGTGTTCCAGGGCGTCGACGCGGCGCGCCAGTTGATGGAGTTCTTCGCGGAGATGATCGAGGTCTAGAGGCTCATCCTCACGTGGTTTCATTTTGTTGCCATGGCGGCAAAAGCTTCGCCAGCACGTACAGAATGCCGAGCGGCATGATGGTCAGAACAATGGCGGTCGCCAGGCCCTCCCGCGAACCGAAATGCAGATCGTACGTGGTGTAGCCCAACAGGCTCTTCGAAAACAACTGGCCGCCGATGACGACGTTCCAGCGCATGGCGAAGATCCCGACCATGGTCAGGCAACCGGCGATTGCATAGAGCCTCTTACGGACATACGGGACCAACGGCAGAAGTTGCGTCGCCCCGAGGATCCCGATGGGCGCCAGAGTGCCGATGAGGATCTGGATAATCACGTGAGGAATCCAGAGGCTGTTATGCACCATGAAATCGAGGCTGCGGAAAGATTCGTCGGCCTCGTAGATGCGATGGATCAGGTCGAGCATTTCCAGACTGAAATCGATGATGAAGATATAGAAAAGATATTTGGCGATAGCGTCGACACAATCGATGTTGACGCGGTAGCCGCGTATCCTTGTCAGAAGCATGTACAGCAACATCACCGCGGCAATGCCGGAGACCATGGCCGAGAAGATAAACACCACCGGCATAAGAGGGCTGGACCACCACGGGTTGGCTTTGATGGAGCCGAAAATGAATCCGACATAGCCGTGCAGCAGGAAGGCGGACGGAATTCCGATGATGGTGATGATGTAGCCGACCCGCTCGTCGATTTTGAGGGAACGCTCGCTGATGTTATCGGAGCCGAGCGTCATCGCCTTGTAGATCAACCGCAGAAAACCTTTGCTGGAGCGTGACAGCAGCACGATGTCGCGGCGGTAATCGAGCCATATCTCCAGCAGCAGAACCACCATCAGGTACCAGAGATAAACGAAGCCGAACATCGCCATGGCGGAGGATTTGTGCGGCGTCAGATACATTTCGAGCGATCGCTCCGGATGCCCCAGGTGCAACTGCAGCGGCAGGGGCGCGATCAATAGAAAAGAGAGTGCCGTGAGCAAAGCCAGGCGATAGGTAGGCTTCACGGCTTCCACGCGGAAAACGCGCTCGAGCGACGCCAGAATAAACGCGCCCGCCACCAGGCCGGTGAGGAACGGGTACAACACGATCAGGATGCTCCACTGGAGCTCGGTCTCGTTCGGGTAGATGAAGTTATTGGGAGGGAAAAGATGCATACTGGGGCTCCTATCGCACCGACCCGTCGAGATTGGCGTAGAACGCTTTTGCGCCGGTCGCCATTTGCGGCTTCAGCACTTGCACGCTGTGTTTCTTCATGAACTCGTGAATGGGATCCTTCGGATTCTTGAGGTCCGCCAACTGCCTGGACCCGGTGGGACATGCCTCGCAGCAGGCCGTGGTGAGGCCTTTCGTGATGCGGTGATAGCACAAGGTGCATTTTTGAGCCACGTGCTTTTCCGGATGGATGAAGCGGCAGCCATAAGGACACGCCTGGACGCAGTAGCGGCAGCCGAGACAGTATTTTTCGTCGACCAGCACCACGCCATCGGGCGTCGTGAACGTCGCGCCCACCGGGCACACCTGCGTGCACGGAGAATCCGCGCAATGATTGCAGAGCTTCGGAACGAAGAATTCTTTCACCGAACTGCCGGTGAGCCCCGTTCCGGCGGGGCGCTGCGGGAAGCCGTTCATGCCTCCGTTCGGGGAATCGACGATCGGATCGGAGATGTGCTCATCGTCCACCTGGTAGCGCTCGATCCAGGTTCGGAAGAAGCCTTCGGGAACATTATTCTCCACCGAGCAGGCGCGCACGCAGTTGCCGCAGCCGATGCACTTGTCGATATCGATAATCATGCCCCACCAGTGGTCGGCCATGCGGTAGGCATCGGACGGGGGTTCGGCGCCGGTGATCTGTTCGAAGGTCGCGCCCACGCTGGCGATCATGAGGAGCTTGCCGCCCACGCTCAATATGTCTCGACGGGTGATTTCCATAGCTCTGCTCCTGTCCCTTAGAGGTGCGGATCGTGCGGCTTGTGGCAGTCGTTGCAAGCCATCCCGCCTGAGTGCTCGGCGCTCGCCACCTGCGGAAACGCCTTGGGCTTCGCCGTGTCCTTTTCGTGGCAGCGGACGCAGAGCGTGGCCACGGTGGGCAGCTTCGGAATGACGGCGGCCGGGTCGTCGGCATGTTTGGCCAGCGGCCCGTGGCAGGTTTCGCACGCCACGTGGGCATGTTTGCCGCTGGCGCGGACCTTGCCTTCTTCGTCGTGGCACAGGACGCAGGTGCCCTGCCCCGCATAGGACACGGGATGCTGGCGGATGGCTACCAGCGCTCCGGGGCGATAGTGGCCGTACTGGCCGAACCCCTTGGGGACCACGGCGCCGCGAATCACCAGAAAGAGACCCAGGCCGGCCAGCAGCACGATCGCCGGCCGTATCAGATGTCCCGAATCCCGTAAAAACTTCTGCACTCGAACCCCCCTGCGCGAAATGTGTACGAAGGGGTTCTGCACGGAGGGGACCAAACGGCCTTATAGGCTGAAATTGGTCCTTTTTGAGGAAATTTTCAACGATTGATATCGTCTGCGGGCCAAAGAGTTGGGTGAAATCGCCCAAAGTGGGGGAGAGGCAGGCAGGTTTTCGCCCAAATGCGCCGCTCTCCCCAACGCCTTGTATGATGGAGACGGCATTCGGTGTGAGATCTACCGTTCGAATCATCCTCGCCGGGCTGGGGCTTGCGGGGGCGGCGGCCGCGCAGAGTCTGCTGCCGCCGGGCGTGTTGCTGCTGGCGCGCGTCAAGGCGCACATGCGGCAGGAACTCGCCCGCCTGCCCAATTGCAGCTGCCTGGAAACCATACACCGCGAACATCAATCCGCGGGCGGTACGATGCGGCCGCTGGACACCGTCCGCCTCGAAGTGCTCTACAGCGACCGCAAAGAACTCTACGCTTCGCCCGGCGACCGGGGTTTCAGCGACAGCCAGCCCATGGACTTCGTCGGCAGCGGATCCATCGGCAACGGCCACTTCGCGCTGTTCCTCAGCGAGGCAGTCAGCGAGCACGGTCTTGCCTACGAGTACAAGGGGGAGGAAACTCTCCAGGGACGCCGTCTGGCGCGCTACGACTACCGCGTACCGGCAAACCTGAGCGGGCATATCATCAGGCTCCCCGAAGGCAGAGGCACAGTCGGCGGCAAAGGGTCGTTCTGGGCCGACCCGGCGACCTACGACATCGTGCACATCTCTCTCGAGGCCGACGACTTTCCGCCGGAACTGCCTGTCCGGGCATACGTCACTTCCATTGACTACGCCCACACCATTCTTAGTGGGACTGACTTTCTGCTGCCGCAGTCCGCCGATTCCCGGTTCACGCGCTTCTCCGGTGAAGAGAGCCGGAATCACATCGAGTTTACCCACTGTCACCTTTACGGCGCGCAGAGCTCCGTTTCGTTCGGCGACGCCCACGGGTTTCCGCAGTTCGGCGCCAGTTCCGTTCTCGAAATGAACCGCGAGCTGCTTCCGGCACTTCCGGTGGTCGTCAAACTCTCCACGCGGATCACGGAAACAACCACCGTTGGCGCCCTGCTCGAAGGCGTGGTCGAGGGCAACGTCCTGCATAAGAAAAACGTGCTGATTCCCGACGGCTCGCCGGTGCGAGGCCGCGTCCGCCGCCTGGAATGGTACGACGANNTTCTTCGCCGACCTGGAGGGCACGGATCCCCTGCCCGGGCTGAGCCGGACCACCCGCACGCGTCCGCCGCCGGAGAAGTCCCCCATACGCGGCGGCGCGGAAACGGTCTATACTTCCGAAGACATCCTCTTTCTTCCCGACCTGCCCGGCGTGGGCAGTTTCTTCGTGCAGGCGCGGCGCCTCGACCTGCCGCCCGGCTTCCGCACGACCTGGAAGACCCGCGCACTGATACCCTGAAAGTCCGATGGTTTGCTTCACCTGCAACATCTGCGGCGGCGCGTGCGAAGTGGAACACTTCGCCAGTGAACCCGCCACCTGTGCCTGCGGCAGCAACGTGCGCATCCGCGCGCTCGTCCATCTGCTCTCCATCGAACTGTTTGGACGCAGCTTGCCGCTACCCGGCTTCCCCAGGATGAAGGCCATCCGCGGCCTGGGCATGAGCGACCAGGATTGCTACAACGGGCTGCTGGCCGAGAAGTTCGATTACACCAACACGTTCTACGACCGCGAACCGCGCCTCGATTTCACCGAGTCTCACCCCGAACTCGCCGGGCAATACGACTTCATTCTCTCCGCCGACGTGCTGGAGCACATCGCACCCCCGGTGGCGCGCGCCTTGGAGGAAACGCGGCGTATGCTGAAGCCCCACGGCTTCCTCGGCATCACGGTGTACTGCAATCCGGCGGACCGCCTGCGCGAGCATTTCCCCGAACTGCACGAATTCCGCATCGTGCCGCTGGGCGATGGGAGCGTGCTGATCAATCGCCGCCGCGATGGCGCGCTCGAGATCCGCGACGATCTGGTGTTTCACTGCGGCACTGGCGCCACCCTCGAAATGCGCGAATTCGGCGCCTCCTCCCTGCGCGCTCAACTGCTGGCCGCCGGATTCCGCGCGGTTGATTTTCTGACGGAGAACGTGCCGGCAAGCGGCATTCTGTTCGATCACGATACGTCCCAGCCCCTGATCGCCAGAAACCAGGACTTCACGTTCGACCACTGGGCGGGCCATCAGATAGTGGATGTCTGGCAGGCGGCGGAAGCCAAAGCGCGCTCGGAAGAAGCGCGTGCGGATGTCCTGGCCGAACGCATCCGCCTGGCTTCCGGCTCGCGGTGGCTGCGACTCGGCAGGAAGTTCGGCATCGGCCCGAGGTTCGTATAGCTCCCATGCAACTCGCAGCCATCGCCCGCGAATTGTGCCCGCGCTGCCACAAAGGGAAGATCTTTCGTGGACCGCTGTGGCGAAGCTATCTCGCCATGTACGAGCGCTGCCCGGAGTGCAACTTAAAGTATGAGCGCGAGCAGGGCTACTTCCTGGGCGCCATGTACTTCAGTTACCTGCTCTCCATTCCGCCGGTCCTGCTGCTGGTGCTGCTGCTGTGGTGGCTGACCGCGTGGCGCTTCGACGTGGTGCTGGTGGCGGCCTTCGTGGCGTATCTGCCTCTGGTGCCCGCCGTAACCCGCTTTGCGCGCGTCCTGTGGCTCTATCTGGATCGCCACTTCGATCCGGATCAATAAAACCTCGCTCTCCTCAGGCGGCCTCGATTTCATCAGCCCGGGTGGTAGGGTTCGGAATCGATTCCCCGTCTTCGCGCATCCCCTGCAAGTGCAGGGCTGCCGCCTCCCGCATGCGGCGCTTGGTAAGTTCCAACGTTCGGCCCGTTGCGATACACCCCGGAAGGTCCGGAACGTGGGCGCTGTACCCGGTGTTGGTCTTGGCGTAGATCGCGGTGTATTTGGCGCATTTCATGTCCATTATTTTAGACCTGCCTGCCTTAGGATGCTCTCTGCTTGATGATGTCCCGGACCTTCATGACCCAATCATAGAGCAGCAATGCCGCAACCAAACATGTGGGGCAGGCTGGCAGCCTGCGGCGGGTTGGCAACCCGCGCCCGGAGCGCCGGTAAACAACCGGCGCGAAGCTTGCCAAGCTGCCCCACAAAATCTGTGCGGGGCGCAAAGAAATTAGACGTAAATAGTATAAAGCGTTTAGTGCGGGTGTACCCGCAGCCTCCGCTACCTTACTTTCTCCGCCAATCGTCCGACGGCGAGGAGGATACCGTAGAGCAGGGCTTCGGGGCGCGGCGGGCAGCCCGGGATGTAGACGTCCACCGGAATGGTGGCATCCACTCCGCCGCGCGAGGCGTAATTCGTCCCGAAGATGCCGCCGCTGATGCCGCAGGCGCCGACGGCCACAATCACCTTGGGGTCCGGGGTGGCGGCGTAGGTCTTCTGCACCGCCAGCTCCATGTTGCGCGTGACGGGACCGGTGACCAGCAGCATGTCGGCGTGACGCGGCGAGGCCACGAAGTGAATGCCGAAACGCTCAATATCGTGGATGGGATTATTGAGCGCCGCGATTTCCATTTCGCACCCGTTGCAGGAACCGGCGTCCACCTGGCGGACGGCGAGCGAGCGTCCCAGCGTCTGGAAAATGGCCTGGCTCACTTTGCCGCCCACCTCATCCGCCGTGACCAGCGCCCGATAATCGGCCGTCAACTGACGGTGAGTGCCATCGGCATTCAGGCTGTAGTCCGCCACCAGCATGAGGCTCGCGCGGCTGAGGGTGGCGAGTTCGAAATCCGTGGTGATGCGCACGGCGTTATCCGTGGAAACCTCGGCGCACTGCCCGCAGAAAATGCACAGGCCGTAATCGACGGTGACTCGGCGACTGGCGCCGGCGTCGGTGATTTCGATGGCGCCGGTGGGGCAAACCCCGGCGGCGGGGCGGGCGTCGCGCCATGCCGCGAAATCGAATTCCGGCCGGCCGCGGAACTGCGCGGAGACCACCGCGGGCACATCCGGGTAGGCGACGGTGGCGATGCCGGTACTGATGGTATTTTGCAGTATCTTAAACATGGTTCAGCGGTCCGTGCCCGAATAGGACAGGTTGAAACTCTTGTTGATCACGGGGAAATCGGCGATGATGTTGCCCTGCACCGCCTCCACGATGGCAGCCCAATTGTTCACCGATGGGTCCTTAATCTTGCAACGCTCCAGGCGATTGCCGGGTGCGGTGCGCACCCAATGCAGAATCTCGCCGCGCCAGCCTTCCACGGCGCTGAGCGCGCAACGGCCGGGCGGAACGGGTTGCGCAGGGGCACAGTGGGGGCCCGGCGGCAGGACGCCTTCCCGCAGGTCGCTGGCGGCGGCTCGCAGGATGGCGCAAGATTCCTTCACCTCATCCACCCGCACCAGCATGCGGTGCAGCACGTCTCCCGCCTGGTACACGGACACGTGGAAGGAGTAGCGCTCGTAGGCGGCGTAGGGGTGATCGCGGCGGACGTCGAGATCGACGCCGGAGGCGCGGCCGGCGACGCCCACGATGCCCAACTCCCGGGCCGTTTCGGGGCGCAGCATCCCAGTGTGTTCCAGGCGGTCGCGGGTGGAATCGGAAGACTGCACCAGGGCGACGAGCGAGTCGAATTCGCGCTCCACCCGGTCCACGGTATCGCGCAGGAGATCGCACTGCGCGGCACTCCACGGGCGGCGCACGCCGCCCACGCAGACCATGCCGCGCAGCCAGCGGCTCCCCGTCAAGCCTTCATTCAGGCGCACCACCAACTCCCGCAGACGGCTGGCATGCGCGTTGGCCACCGCAAAGCCGACGTCGGTGGCAATGGCCCCGATATCGCCGATATGGTTGCAGACACGCTCCAGTTCCAGCAGGATGGTGCGCATCACGAGGGCGCGCGCGGGAATTACCATATCGGACGCGCTTTCGATGGCCTGGCAGAACGCGGTTCCGTGGGAGAAGGCGGAATCGCCCGAGATGCTTTCCGCCAGGAATACGGCGCGAGGGATGGGCATGTCTTCGAAGAGCTTCTCGGTACCTTTATGGGTATAGAACATGCGTAATTGCAGGTATAGAATGGGCTCGCCCGCCACGGCGAAATTGAAATGTCCGGGCTCGATAATGCCGGCGTGCACAGGGCCGACAGGAATCTGAAAGACTCCCTCGCCCAGGGTGGGGCGATACACGTGGCGCTCGCCTTCGAAGGGCGGCAGGACCTGGCGCAACGGGAAATCTTTTCGCAGAGGATGGACGTCGGGCCAGTTATCGTGGAGCGCGACGCGGCGCGGGTTGGGATGACCGGTGGCTTCGAGGCCAAACCAGTCCTGGATCTCGCGTTCCTGCCAGTTGACCGCGGGCAACTCCGCCGCGAGCGACGGGAAACTCGGCTGGTCCGCGGGAATGGGCGCCTGGAAGATCAAGTAGCAGGGCTCGCCTGGTTGTTCGAAGACGTAGTAGTTGTAGAAGACGCCATCGGCGGCAACGCGATCTTCGGCAAACACCGCCACCAACCGGGAGTCATACGCCGAGCGGAGGTGCCCGGCGAGGGCGCGCACGTCCGGCCCGAGGAGAGCGAGCGAGACCTGGTTGTGGGCCGCTGACGGCGGCGCGGCGCTCACCAGATCCGGAAACTTCTCACGCAACTCGTCGAAGAGATCCATATGATGACCTATTTTGCAGGTGGACAGGCCAGGAGGACTGTCCTACCCACTCACCACCACCGCTGCGCGCCGCACCAGTTCCAGCAGGGGTGCGGGCAGCCAGAAGCCGATTACGATCAGAAGAACGGCGAGGATCACAATCGGCGTATCGTTCCACGCGTGCCAGGCAGCGCGGGGTTCCTCCGACGTGCCGAGCAGCATTCCAGTGACATGCAGCGCGACGCCGGTGAAAACCCCCAGTCCACACAGGACGAAGAGCGCGCCCACCAGGAAGTGCCCGGTTCCAAAGGCGGCGCGGACCATGAGGAATTCACTTTGAAACAGGCTGAACGGCGGCAACCCGACAATCGCCATAATGCCGAGGCAGAAAGCGGCGCCGGTGAGCGGCAGCACGCGCAGCACGCCGCCCTTGATCTTCTGGAAAAGGTCGGTTTTGAAGCACTGATAGATATTGCCGGCGGAAAGGAAAAGAAGCGACTTGGCCACGGTGTGAAACGTCATGTGCAGCATCAGGGCAAAGGCGCCGAGTTTGCCGCCGATGCCCAGGGCGGTGGCCATCATACCGGCCTGATCGATGGTTGAATAAGCCAGCATGCGCCGGAAATTCTTCTGGACCAGAACGAACGGCACCGCGATCCCCATGGAAAAGAGGCCGAGGAGGAGCAGCAGGTTGCCGGGATACTCCGCGCCCAGGCAGCGGGTGGTGAGCACGTAGAAGCGGACCAGTCCGTAGATGGCGCAGTTCAACATGGCGGTTGCCAGGATGGCGGCCGAGGGCAATGGCGCTTCGCTGTAGGCATCCGGTTTCCAGGTGTGCATGGGCGCCAGGCCGGCTTTGGTGCCGTAGCCGAGCAGCACCAGAATGAATGCCATCCGCATGCTGGGCTTGTCCAGTTGCGCCGCCTGAAGCACCAGGTTGGACCAGTTCAGCCCGGCGAGTCCCTCCGAACCAGGGAACTTGTGGCCTGCATAGTAGGTGAGGACGGTGCCGAACAGCGCCATGGAGAGGCCTACACCGCCGATCATGGCGTATTTCCAGGCGGCTTCCAGAGACGTCACGTTGCCATAGAAAGTGACCAGGAAGACGGAAGCGAGGGTGGTGAGTTCAATGGCCGCCCACATGACGCCGAGGTTGTTGGCGAGCGGCACCAGCAGCAGGGAAAAGACGAGAAGCGGGGTCAGGCTGTAGTACATGCGGAGTTTGGCCTCCGCGCCGTGGCTGCCGGCCTCGCCATCAAGGGCGCCAAAACGTTGGTCTTCGCGCAGATAGCCGACGGCAAAAACCGAGCACACCAGGGCCACGGACGCGTTCAGCAGAATGACCAGGGCGCTCAGCGCGTCGGCGTAAAGGAAACCGTTCCACAGGGAGATGGCGCCGTGTTGCAGCACTTCCGACGCCACCGCGAGGGCCAGCAGAAACGTGAGGCCGAAGGCGCTGACGTTGACGGCCTCCAATATGGAGCGCCGGCGCGACACGAAGGGCACCGCGCAGACGGCGCAAGCAGCCAGCGGAACCGCCAACAGAAGAGCCAGCGTCATCCGCGGAGCCTCCGCATGCGGCTGACATCCATGGACTCGAAGGATTCCCGAATGCGATAGACCAGAATACCGAGCACCATGACAGCCACCAGGACATCGAACAGAACGCCCAGTTCGACAATCAGCGGCATCCCGTAAGTCAGGGAAATGGCAGCCAGGAAGAGGCCGTTTTCCAGGCACAACAAAGCCAGCACCTGGGTGAGAGCCTTGCGCCGGTTGATCATCATGAAGAAGCCGATCAGGAAAAGAGAAATCGCCACGGCGAGAGCGTTGTGGCCGAGAGTAGAGGCGCCAGGGGCTTCTTCGGGACGATAGAAGGGTTCGGCGAGCACGTAACCCACCAGGGTGAGGGCGCCCGAGATCACGATGGAGAACGGCATGTTGACGATCGGCTCGATCTCCTGGCGAATCTCAATCCGTGCGACCAGGCGCTCCAGCACGATGGGGACCAGGATGCCCTTGGCCAACAGGGTGGCCACCGCGGCCACGTAGATGTGCGGTGCGTGATTATAGAATGCGATGGTGCCGGCGATGGCGGCCAGTAAAAAGGACTGCGCGGCGAAGAGCCGGATGTTGGTGACAATCCAGCGCTGCGCCACCATGGCGATTTGCAGCACCAGGACGAGCGCCGCCATCAGGATGACCATCTTGTCGCCGAATTGAGGATCCAGTAGGGTGTGCATGGCGATCTCAGAAGAGGAACGTGGATATCAGCCCGAGCGCCGCCAGGATGAATGCCATGGCGAGCAGGTCGGGAACGCGGAAGAAGCGCATCTTGGCATTGGTCGTCTCCACCAGAACGATGGAGACAGCCAGCACGAGCAGTTTCAACAGGAGGTACAGCAAGCTGATGAGGAGGCCACCGAGCGACCATTTGGAGTGCAGCCCAAAGGGTAGAAAAGCGTTGATCAGCAGGGTCATCAGCAGGAGTTGTTTGATGGAAGCGCCCCATTCGATGAGGCCCAGATAGGGTCCGGAGTACTCCAGGATCATGGCTTCGTGGATCATCGTCAACTCCAGATGGGTGGCGGGGTTGTCCACGGGGATTCGGCCGGTCTCGGCGATGAGGACCAGGAAGAGGGCGGCGAAAGCCAGCATCTGGGCGGGCGCCAGAAAATGCCAGGTCGTGGAGGTAGCGACCTTGGCGATTTCCGAAAGGCTGGTGGAATTGGCGCCGATGGCGACGGTGAAGACGGCCAGCATCATGGCGGGTTCGGCCAGGGCCGCGATGGTCATTTCCCGGCTGCTGCCGAGGCCGCCGAAGGAGGAACCGGTATCCAATCCGGCGAGCGCCAGAAAGAAGCGGCCCAGGCCGAGCAGATAAACCACGGCCAGCACTCCGCCGAAAAGGCCGAGCGGCGCCTTGGCGGAAATCATGGGGATCATCAGGCCGGCGATGGCCGTGGCGGCGAACACGACATAAGGCGTCGCGGAGAAGATCCACGAAGCCGTATCGGGCAGGACCATGCCTTTGCGGAACAGCTTGAGGAGATCCCGGTAGGGCTGTAGAATGCCGGGGCCGCGGCGAATCTGCAGGCGCGCCTTCAGGGTCTTGATGACGCCGCCCACCAGAGGAGCCACCGTCAACAAGAGCAGCAACTGCACGAGAGCGGTGAAGAATACGGCCGTCGTTGTCGAGATCACGGGCGCGCTCCGAATAGCAGGAGGAGGATCAAGGTGACGAAGATATACGCCAGATAGGCGTGGATGCTGCCGGCCTGTATGGCGCGCATGCGGCGGGAGAGGCCGAAAACCCAGGCCTTCAACGGGCCGTAGACGTGTTTCTCAAAGGTGGGCTCGATCTCGCTTTCAAAGCGTATGGCGCTGGGATAGTAGGGCGAGACATCGTATTCGGGGCGGATTTCGCGGCGCGGGCGGTAGAAGGCGCTGAAGATCAGGCGCAAGGGCTTGGAGAAGGCGGTGGCGGTGTACTCGTTATCGGAGGTGAGGCCGGGGAGGCCGCAATCCCAGGCCGGTCCGGTGGCCACACGCGCGTGGCGGAGGCGCCGGTTGACCAGGAACGCCGCGGTACCCATGAGCGCCAGCAACACCAGTGCGATTCCGGCGGGAGACACGGTGCCGCTCTGCGCCGTGCCCGCCTGCAAGGCGATGCCGTGGGCGATGAGCGAAGGACTGATGGCCACGCCCAGCGCCTGCTGCGTGATGGGGTCGAAGACGGGGAGAATCCAGGTGGCGCCCAGGCCGAGCACGAAGCAGGCCGCGGCCAGCAGGGCCATGGCGTACCGCATGGCGGGCGCGGCTTCCGGCGCGCTGGCCGCGGCCTGGCTGCGTGGCAATGCCAGAAAGGGAATGCCGAAGGCCTTCACAAAACAGGCCGCGGCCAGGGCGGCGGTCAAGGCGAGCAGCGCCCCCGCAATCGGGAACATCAGCCGGGTGAGGCTGTGGGTGGTGCCAAAGCCGGCGAGCAGTGCCTGATAAGTGATCCACTCGCTGACGAATCCGTTCAACGGGGGCAACCCGGAGATGGCGATGGCGCCGATGAGAAAAAACAGCGCCGTCGCCGGCATGCGGCGTATCAGGCCGCCCATCTCTTCCATGTTTCTGGTGCGGACGCTTTGCACCACGCTTCCCGCGGCGAGAAACAGCAGGCCTTTGAAAATGGCGTGGTTCATGGTGTGGTACAGGGCGCCGACAATGGCGATGGCCGCCAGGTTGGGATGGTGCAGAGTGCGGAACATCAGGGCGGCGCCGAAACCCATCACGATGATGCCGATGTTTTCGATGCTGTGGTAGGCCAGCAGGCGCTTGAGATCGTGCTCCTGCAGCGCGTACAGCACGCCGACCAGCGCGGTCACCACGCCGACGGCGAGCACCACGGTTCCGGTCCACAGGGGCGGCGGACCGTAGAAATCGAAGAATACGCGGGCCATCCCGTAGATGCCGCATTTGATCACGATGCCCGACATGAGCGCCGAGACGTTGCTGGGGGCCACCGGGTGCGCGTCGGGCAGCCAGATATGCAGCGGCACGATGCCGGCCTTCACGCCGAATCCGGCGAAGAATAGCAGGAAAACCGCGCCCTGCTCCACGGGTGGAAGCTTGGATGCCAGCAGATGGAAGCCGGCAAAATCCCCGCTGCCGCCGAAGGCGGCCAGCAGCAGGAATGCCGCCAGAATCATGACGGTTCCCGTGTGAGACATGATGAGGTACACCACGGCTGCGCCGCGGGCCTCGGCTTTCTCGTGTTCGAACACCACCAGGCAGAAGGACAAGACCGCCATCACTTCCCAGGCGGACAGGAAGAAGAACGCGTTGGCCGCCGTGAAGACCAGGGCCAGGCCCAGCAGCAGCGCATTGTAGAAGAAGCCGAGCGCGCCCAGATTGCGGGTGCGCTCCATGGGGCGCAGATAGCCGAACGAGTAGACGGATACCGCCAGGGCCAGAATCCCCAGGGCCAGCGTGAACCAGGCCGAGAGCGGATCCAGCCGGACCGTGCAGGGAAAGAGCGTGACCAGCGGCAGGTTCCAGGTGGCGCTCGTGGGAAAGGCGAGGGCGCGGCCGGCGGCCAGGATGAGCAGCAGACTGCCGAGGACAGCAAAGGAGAAGGCGACAACCCGGGCGGCGGCGGGGCGTTTCCAGGTGGCAAGGCCGGAAACAGCTCCTATAAGAAACGAAACCAATGCGGCGGCGAAGAACAGGTCTGGCGAGCCCATCAATCCAACGCCTCCCGATTCATCTCACCCATCATCTGAATGGCTTGGTGGAGATTGGTCTGGCAATAATGGCGCATGATGTCGAGCACCTGGCCGAGGACCGGATTCGGCAGGGAATAGAAAACCTGATTGCCTCCCTTGCGGTTGACCACAATCTGGCGGCTGCGCAGGATGGTGAGGTGTTGGGAGAGGTTGGCCTGCTCGATGCCGAGTTTGGCCTGCAGGGCGCCGGCGGAAAGCTCGCCATCGCGGAGAATCTCGACAATGGCGATGCGCGTGGGATGCGCGAGAGCCTGGAAGACGGTTGCCTGGTACGCCCGTAGCTGGTTGGGCATAACATTAGGATATTCGATTTCTCGAATCTTCGCAAGCGCGCATCCGATAAATGTCTTCGAACGGCGACCGACCGGGTACAATCGCGATGTGGAATTGCGCAGCCTTCAAGCGGTCGGCGGTATCCCATGCTGATAATCTTCGGCGGCCTGCCAGGCGTGGGAAAGACCGCCATCGCAGCGGAGTTGGCGCGACTGACCGGTGCGCTGCATATCCGTATCGATTCGATCGAGCAAGCCATTCGCGCATCCGGGGTCGTCAGTCAGCCCATCGACGATGTGGGGTACCGCGTCGCCTACGCGGTCGCCGAAGATAACCTCCGAATTGGCAGAACGGTAATTGCCGACTCAGTGAATCCGCTCCACCTGACTCGCCAGGCGTGGGCCGCGGTGGCTAACCGCGCCCGGGTAAAGGCGATTGAAATTGAAGTAACGTGCTCCGATGGAAACGAACATCGACGACGTGTGGAAACGCGGACCAGCGACATTCCCGGGTTGAAGTTGCCGGCTTGGGGAGAAGTGATTGGCCGGGAATATCATCGGTGGGACGGCGAACATCTCGTGATCGACACCGCGGACCGGACCATAGAACAGAACGTCGCCGCAATTCGCCAGGTACTGACGGAGCGGTAGCGCCACCGCCGCGCAGTTAGCGACCGTGGCCCAGCAGGACGATGAGCATGTTCTCAGGTGCGCAACGGGCGCTCCGCGCGTTCACACCTTCTTGGTGCGTAAGAAGGCCCGGAGGTCTTTCATAAGCAGCATGAGACGCATCTCGTCAACGGGGGACGGGCTGAAGCCGAAGCGGAGGTAAAAGGAACGTGCCGAAGCGTCAATGGCCTGTACCAGCACGGCTCGAACGCCTACGGTCTCGGCAGCATGTTCCGCGCGCAGAAGCGCATCCTGCAATAGCGTGACCCCGAGGCCTTTGCCTTGTTGGGCACGGTCGACGGCGAGACGTCCCAGCAACACGACGCCGATGGGTTGGGCGGCGAGTCCGTGACCAATGCGTTCGGGAGCGTCGCCGCGGCTCACGCTTCCGGCGGCGAGGGCGTGATAGCCCACTACAACACCATCGCGCCGATGGGCAACATAAACCCGTGCCGAATCGTTTTGGACGTTGGCCCACGCGAACCGTTTGAGCCAAAGGTTGAGCGCGTCGTTGCCGCAGTCGAACCGGCTTAGTTCATGGTCTTTAGACAGCTTCTCTATGACGAACTCGGCGACGGTTGCCATTAGTGGCTTTCGGCAACGGGAGAGTGCGAGAAGAGACGTTTCAGCCCTTGCGGCACTTTCGGCGGGGCATCGAGAGCTTTGACAAATGCCTTCCACGCCTGGGGCGGCAGCACGAAATGGTTCTGGTCCGCCAGGTCCATCTCAGCCTGCGCGCAGGTCGAATCGACTATGTAATCGGTAAGGTTGGCGTTGCGCCGCGCCGCGCCGGCCTTAATGAGGTCGGCCTGGCGCGTGGTGGCGCGGATGTGGAACCGCTCCGACTTGGTAGACTCTTCTTGCGTGGCGCGTGGCATATTGTCCTGTCCGTATTGTACGCCTATTGTACGCATGCTGCGAAGTAAACTCCAGGCTGCAAAGGCGTAAGCCCTTCAGCGGCCGGGAAAAGCCCAATGAATGCGAGGCCGTATAATAACAGACATCATGCCCCTCATAGATCAGGTGCAGCAGGAAATGGTTGCCGCCATGAAGAGCGGCGATGCCGCGCGGTTGAGCGCGCTTCGCATGCTCAAGGCCGCTCTGATGAAACTCAAGGTCGATTCGCCCAAGCCCATCGACGAAGCCGCCGAGATTCAGGTCCTCAAAATCCTCATCAAGCAGCGCATCGATTCCGCCGAGATGTTCCGCAAGGCGGGGCGCATCGAGTCGGCCGAAAAAGAAGAGGCCGAGAAGACGCTGCTGGAAGCCTACCTGCCCGCCGGCGCCAGCGTGGAAGAAATCGATGCCGCCGTCGACGCGGCCTTCGCCGAAACCGGCGCCACATCCCTCAAGCAGATGGGTTTGGTCATGAAAGCCGCGCAGGCGAAATTGGCCGGAAAAACAGTTGACGGCAAAGCGCTGAGTGATAAAGTGAGGTCCAGACTACAATGACGCCTCCTGGAACGGGAAACAAATTCCGGTCGTACGTGCCGGACAAGACGGAGATGCGCGAGTTCACCACCCGCGCCGTGCTGCTGGGCCTGGTGATGACCGTTGTCCTGGGCGCCGCCAACCTCTACCTCGGTCTGCGCGCCGGGATGACCATCGCCGCCACGTACCCGGCGGCGGTAATCGGTATGGCGATCCTGCGGCTCATGAAGGGCTCCATTCTCGAAGAGAACATGGCGCGAACCATCGGCTCCATTGGCGAATCGGTCGCGGCGGGCGCGGTGTTCACCATTCCGGCGTTTGTGCTGGCCGGCGTGTGGCCGGCGTTCGATGTGGCCAACGGCTACTGGAAATCGGTGGCCCTGATGGCGGTCGGCGGCACCTTGGGCATCCTGTTCGTGACTCTTTTGCGGCGGGTCATGGTGGAAGATCCCGATCTTCCTTTCCCCGAGTCGGTGGCCGCCGCCGAGATCCACAAGGCCGGACAGCAGGGCGCGCGCGCCGCCAAGATCCTCTTCGCCAACATGGGCGTGGGCGCGGTGCTCTTCTTCCTGGGGGCCATCAACGTTTTCTCCGCCAGCCGCGATTTCGTGGTGCATGTCGGCGAACTCGGCAAAAGTCTCGTCAAGCTCACCCGCGCGCCGGGTTCGCCCGTGGTGCAGGCGGGCGCCATGTCCACCTTCTCCGCCCCGGCCATCAGCCCCGCCTACCTGGGCGTCGGCTATATCATCGGACCCAGGCTAGGCGCGCTGAACTTCGCCGGCGGCGTTTTCGCCTGGGGATTGCTGGTGCCGCTTCTCGCCTTCTTCCTGGGGCCGCAACTGGCGCCGGGTGTTTCGGGCGAAGATGGTTGGGCCAAGGTCGCCGGCGCCATATGGTTCCACATCGTGCGCCCCATCGCGGTGGGCGGCATGATGGTGGGCGCGTCGTTCACCCTATTCCGCATGCGCAAGAACCTCGGCATCGGCATGAAGCGCGCCGTCGCCGACCTGAAGAAGTCGGCGGCGTCCCATGAAGCCTCCGGCCGCACGCAGCGCGACCTGAGCAGCAAAGTGGTGTTTGGCGGGCTGGGCGTGGTGTTCATTTGTATGGTCGCCCTCTACTTCTACTTCGCCGGCTCCATCGGCCCCGCCGCCGTGGCAGCCGTCGTCATGATCGTCCTGGGATTCTTTTTCGCCGCGGTTTCCGGCAACCTGGTCGGTATGATCGGCTCGTCGAACAACCCAATCTCCGGCCTCACGCTGTGCACCGTCGTCATCTCCGCCCTGCTGATGGTGGCCATGGGCCTGCGCGGCAGCTACGGCATCGCCGCCGTGCTCGGCGTGGCTGCCGTGGTCTGCGTCTCCTCCGCCGTCGCCGGCGAGATGCTGCAGGATTTGAAAGCCGGCCACATCCTCGGCGGCACGCCCGCCAAAATGCAGATCGGCGACCTGCTCGGCATCGCCGTATCCAGCATGGCGCTGTTCTTCCCCCTCATGTGGCTGCACCGCGCCTACACTTTCGGCACCCCGCAGCTTCCGGCGCCGCAGGCGGGTCTCATGGCGTCGCTCGCCACCGGCATCGTCGGCGGCAACATGGCGTGGCCGCTGGTGGTGGTCGGCATCTGCATGGGATTCGGCCTGATCCTCGTCGAGGTGAAGAGCCCCATGCTGTTCTCCGTCGGCATGTACCTGCCGCTGGAGACCACCTTCGCCATCTTCGTCGGCGGGCTCTTCAGGTGGGGCACGGACAAGTTCCGCGACAAGGGCACGTTCAACGACGCGCAGAAGGCCCGCATCGAAAACTCCGGCATATTGACTGCTGCCGGCCTGATTGCCGGCGAAGCCCTTTGCGGCCTCGTAGTGGCTGGCTTCCGGGCCGCCGAAAAGGCCAAGGCGGAAGCCCTGCACGTCAAGGAGTACCACATTCTGCCCGATCTCACGTGGTGGGGCACGGACCTGCTCGCCATCCTGGTGCTGGCAGGCCTGGCCGTGCTCATGATCCGGCTGCCGCTGGCCAACGCCGGCCGCCCCGACGAGCCGGCGCCCCCCACTGCCATCATGTAACCGCGTCATCTTTCAAAGGGAGAACTCATGAACTACTATCAGGAACATAAGAGCGAATTCCTGGAAGGCCTGAAGGCCTTCCTCCGCATCCCCTCCATCAGCACGCTGCCGGAGAACAAGCCCGACATCCGGCGCGCCGCCGAGTTCGCCTTGAACGAGCTGCGCGCCGCCGGCATGACCTCCGCCGAACTCATCGAGTCCCCTGGCGACGGCAACCCGCTGGTCTACGCCGAATGGCTGGGCGCTCCCGGCCAGCCCACCATCCTCTTTTACGGCCACTACGACGTGCAGCCGCCCGATCCTCTCGACGAGTGGAAGTCGCCGCCGTTCGAGCCCGAAGTCCGCGGCGACAATATCTACGGCCGCGGCACCTGTGACGACAAGGGGCAGGTCTATATTCAGATCAAGGCCGTCGAAGGCCTGATGAAGACCAACGGCAAGCTGCCGGTGAACGTGAAATTCCTTCTGGAAGGCGAGGAGGAGACCGGCGGCGAGCACATCGAGGCCTACGTCAAGACCAAGCCGCCGCGCCTGCGGGCCGACGCCGTGGTGGTGTGCGATACCGAGATGTTCGCCCCCGAACTGCCCAGCATCTGCATCGGGCTGCGCGGCCTGGTGTACTACGAGTTGAGCGTGCAGGGCGCCGACCACGATCTGCATTCCGGCGTCTATGGCGGCGCCGCGCCCAACCCCGTCATGGCCATCGCCGAGATCCTCACGGCGCTCAAGGATCGCGACGGCCACATCCTCGTCCCCGGCTTCTACGACCGCGTTGTGCCGCCCGCCCAGAAGGAACGCGAAGCCTGGGCGCGCCTGCCGTTCGACGAGAAAGAGTACACCGAAAAAGAGATGGGCGCCAAGGAGCTGGTTGGCGAGCCGGGCGTGCCTCTCTTCGAAAAGGTCTGGGCGCGGCCCACCATCGAGGTGCACGGGATTCGCGGCGGCTTCACGGGCGATGGCGCCAAGACCGTCATCCCGGCGCGCGCCGTGGCCAAGATCTCTACCCGCCTGGTCGGCGACCAGCAGGTGGACGAGTCCATCGCGCAGATGCAGGCCGCCGTGAAAGCCGTCTGCCCAAAGGGCGTCACCGCCGGCTTGAAGGTGCTCTCTAGCGGCGCGCCCTCGCTGACCAACCCCGACAATCCCTACATCCACGCGGCGGCCGAGGCGCTGAAGGAGAAGTTCGGCCAGGAAACGGTCTACATCCGCAGCGGCGGATCCATCCCCATCGTCGGCGTCTTCGACCGCTACCTGGGAATCCCCAGCGTCATGATGGGCTTCGGACTCCCCGACGACAACCTGCACGCGCCCAACGAGAAGTTCTACCTGCCGAACTTCTACCGCGGCATCGAGACGGTGGCGCGCTACCTGGAGATGCTGGCCAGGTAGAATGAGGCCGCGGGACACATCGCCGGAAGCGTGGAAGGTCTTGATGGACCTGATGCGGAAGATGTCGCCGGAAGAAAAGCTGCAGCGGACGT
The DNA here is from genome assembly GCA_003136215.1 of Bryobacterales bacterium. Lineage (GTDB taxonomy): Bacteria > Acidobacteriota > Terriglobia > Bryobacterales > Bryobacteraceae > Solibacter. Next base: position 2,246 of record PLDO01000312.1, on the reverse strand, counting down.
TCGAATATTCGGCGATGGTGCGCAGATTCGCGGAAGCCGGGTTGCGTCAGAAATATCCGCAGGCCGGCGAGCGCGAGATTTTTCTGCGGGCAGCTCGCCAGAGACTCGGCACCGATTTGTACGCGAAAGTGTACGGCGCCGAGTTGTCTTTATGACGGACCCACTGGCGGAGGGACTCAATGAACTGAATGCCGCGCTGACCGCGCTCGGCATCCGGTTTCTGGTGGGAGGCTCGCTTGCCTCCGCCGCACATGGGGTCGTACGGGCGACGATGGATGGCGACTTGGTGGCCCTGATTTTTCCGCCCCATGCCAACCTGCTTATCAAGGCACTCGGACCCGGCTGGTACGCGGATCCGGACACGATTCGGGAGGCGATTAAGAACGGGCGCTCGTTCAACTTGATTCATGTCGGCAGCGCCATGAAGTTCGACATCTTTCCGGCTTCAACCGATTTCCACGAGGCGCAACTGGAGCGGGCCACAGTGACTCCACTCCGCGTGGAAGGGGCGACGCCCTGCCCGGTGGCAAGTGCCGAAGACATCCTGCTTGCCAAGCTGCAATGGTATCGGGACGGCGGTGAAGTTTCCGACCGTCAATGGAGCGACATCGGCGGGATCATCGTCCAAAATCCGAACCTCGACTGGGAGTACGTCAACTCCTGGGCCGCGCGCCTGCATGTCTCCGACTTACTCGCCCGCGCACGCACCGACGCAGAGCGATAGCGAGATCGCCGTCCGAGCTGCGCTCGGATGCACAAGGCGGAGCCTTATGCCACACGGGTTTAGCCCTTGTAGACTTTCCAGAAGACGTCGCGGAATTTCGCCATCTCCGCGTCCGTGCCGAGGGTCACGCGCAGCATGTTGTCGAGCGGCGGGAAGGGGCGGCCGGGAGCCACGCCCAATTTCGGCATTGCGGTGATGAACTCGCGCGCGTTGCGGCCGGTATCGATCATCACGAAGTTGGCGTTCGGCTCGATGTACTTCACATTGCGCTCGCGCAGCCAGGCGCAAAGATCGGCGCGCGTCTTCGCCAGCGTGGCCTTGCGCTCAGGCACGATGGTATCGCGGTCCTTGAGCGCGGCCGTTACGGCCCGGGCGCTGACGTAGGAGATCACGTTCATCGCCAGCGGCGAGAGCTTCTGGATGATGGCGGGTTTGGCGGCGGCGAAACCCACCCGCAGGCCGGCCATGCCGTAGATCTTGGAGAAGGTCCGGGCGACAATCACGTCCTTGCCCTGGCGCACATAGGGCATCGCACTCTTGACGTCCGGCGATTCCACAAAGTGGATGTAGGCCTCGTCCACCAGGAGCATCGTATTGGCCGGCAGGTTGGCCACCAGCCAGTCGACATCGCCGCTCTTCACGGCGGCGGAAGTGGGGTTGTTGGGATTGCACAGATAGATCAGGCCGCCGTTCGCCTTGCGGGCGGCTTCGGCCAGCAGCTTCACGTCGGCCGTGTAATCGTCGCGCAGTTTGGTGAGCACCACGGGACGGCCGAGCGCCCGCGCCAGCTCGATGGGCCCCTCGTAGGCCGGAGTGACGGAGATCAGCGGACGAGTGGCCGAGGTGAAGGCATCGACCGCGGTGTGCAGCGGTTCGCTGGACCCCGCGCCGAGGACGATCTGGTCGGCGGTGAGTTCCTCGCTCCCTGCGATGATCTTGTAGATCTGGCCAAATTCGTTGTAATGGTAACGCCCCGAGAGGGGCAGGACTTCGCGCATGGCCTCCAGCGATACCGCCGGCGGACCGGCCGGATTCTCGTTGGAGTTGAGCCAAACCATGTCCTTGGAAAAGGCTTCGGCACTGTGAGCGGCCGCGCGTTGCGCATACGCCATCTCGGTGGTCATGCGGATCGCGGCGGCGCCCAGGGATAGACGGGCGGCAAAACCTCTGCGTGTCAACATGGAAACCATGATAACCCGAGGGGAGGCAGGCGGAAGCGCCTGCCCCACCAATGCCAGGCACGCGGCACGACTTGGTGGCGCAGGCGGTTCCGCCTGCGGGAAGCTTGTCGCGCCACCACCGGATTCGGCTAGCCGCTCATGGCGCCGAGGAACTCGCCATTGGATCGGGTCTTGCCCAGCTTGTCCAGCAGCAGTTCCATGGTCTCCACCGGAGACAGTGGATTGAGCACCTTGCGGAGAATCCACACGCGGTTGAGCTCGTCCTTGGGCAGGAGGAGTTCTTCCTTGCGGGTACCGCTCTTGTTGATGTCGATGGCGGGGAAGACGCGCTTGTCCACCAG
>PLDO01000298.1 GCA_003136215.1 Bryobacterales bacterium | reverse complement strand
TTTCGTGGACACTACACTAGCAAATGCCGGTCGGTTGTCGCGAAGTGCGGGTCGCGCCGGTCAGCGGCGCTCCCGGCGGCGGGGGTTAAGCGCGCCTGCAATGCCACTACAATGGAATACCCATGGGAGGAGCCTTGACTGGAAAAATCAATCTCAGCTACTTGATCTTCCTGGCGGCCACGGCGGCGCTGGGAGGATTACTCTTCGGCTTCGACATCGCGATCATCACCGGCGCCGGTCCCTTCCTGACCCAGCACTTTCAATTGAACGACTTGAGCTTGGGCTGGGCTTTCAGTTCGCTTCTGTTCGGCTGCGTGATCGGCTCGACGGTGGCCGGGCGGCTCACCAACCGGTACGGCCGGCGGAGCATCCTGTTGTATGTGGCGGCGCTGTTCTCGGCCACTTCCATCGCCACCGGCATGGCGCCGAGCTTCACCACTTTCGTGCTGGCGCGTTTTATCGGCGGGCTGGCGGTGGGAGGGGCGTCCATTCTTTCGCCCATGTATGTGGCGGAAGTTTCGCCGCCTTCGCTGCGCGGGCGCATGGGGACGCTCTATCAGTTGTCCATCGTGGTCGGCATCCTGATGTCGTATTGCATCAACTACCTGCTGCGCAACGCCGGCGTGGCCAATTGGCGCTGGATGTTCATGAGCGGGGTGGTCCCCTCATTGATTTTCTTTCTGCTGTTGCTGCGCGCGCCCGAAACCCCACGTTACCTGTTTCTGGCCGGCCGGGAACGCGAGGGATTGGCGATTCTGGAGCGCATCTCAGGGCGCGCGAGCGCGGAATCGGAGGCCGTCGAGATCCGCGCCAGCCTGGTGGAGAAGCGCCACGCCTGGCTCGATCTGCTGCGGCCGGGAATCCGGCGTGCAGTGGCGGTCGGCTTCGTGCTGGCTATCCTGGTGCACGTCTCCGGAATCAACACCATCATCGATTACGCTCCCACCATCCTGCGCTCCGCCGGCTGGAAACTCGATGCCGCGCTGTTTTCCACTTTCATGGTCGGGATCAATAATCTGGTGTTCACGCTGGTGTCGTTCTGGGTGATCGACCGCTACGGGCGAAAACCGCTCTACATCGTCGGCTCGCTCGGCATGGCAGCCGCCCTGACGCTGCTCGCCGTGACGGTGGCGGCCGGCCGCTTCCAGGGCACGGTCGTGCTGGTCCTGATCCTTGGCTATCTGGCGTTCTTCGCGTCGTGCATCGGCCCGGTCTTTTGGACGCTGGTATCGGAGATTTTCCCGAACAACATCCGCGGCACGGCCATGGCCATCCCCGTGCTCACGCAGTGGATCGCCAACGCCGTGGTGGTTCTCTTCTTCCCGTACGCGTTCCACCAGATCGGCAAGGCCGTCACATTCGGATTTCTGGCGGCGATGGCCATTGCGCAGGCCACCGTCACCTGGCTATGGGTTCCGGAAACCAAGAACAAGACCCTGGAAGAAATCGAGCGGGCGTGGGCAGGCGAAGGGGCTGGTGAGACCGCGGAACCCGCCGAATGAGGGGGCCGCAACGCGCCGCGTGTGGACCGTAGTATTACTGTGTTACAGATTTCCTGTGCCATCAATGTGGGGCAGGCTGGCAGCCTGCGCGGCGGTTGGCTACCGCCGCCGGGCAGCAAATGCGGCAAGTGGGCCGATTGACAATCGGCCGCAGCTTACCAAGCTGCCCCACAGGGCCGCCGCCAGCTTTATAACACAGTAATACTAGTGCACCGGCCGGGAGAATCCCGGCCCTGGCAGGCTGAAAGCCTGCCCCACCAATGCAGGCACGCGGTACGGCTTGGTGGCGCAGGCGGTTCCGCCTGCGAGAAGCCTGTCACGCCAGATTGCGGCGCAAATGGCCAATCTCCAGGGCCGGGAGAATCCCGGCCTCCGGCTCAGTACACGCATTCCCGCGCTTCGCGGGCGAACGCCTCCAGCAGGGGCAGGTCGGCTTCGAAGAAGTGGTCCGAGGGGCTCAGAATATAGCCGCCACCGGCGCCGGCCTGTTCGAAGCAGCGGCGGAGTTCGCGGCGGGTTTCCCCGGGCGTGCAGCCTGTCAGGAAGTGAAACTGGTCGAACCCGCCGATCATGCAGACGCGGTCCCCGATACGGCGCTTGGCTTCGGCCAGGTTGGCATCGCCGCCCATGCCTCGGGGCGTGAAGGTTTCCATGGCGTCGGGGTTCATGGCGGCGATGCGCTCCAGCAGCGGCATCATGCCTCCGCAGGTGTGATAGACGATCCGCTGTCCGGCACGGTGGGCCTCTTCGATCAGTTCGCAATCGTAAGGCGCCACGAAACGGTCGAAGATGCGCGGCGAGATCACCGTGGACGAAGCGTCACCGCCGCCCAGTTCGAGAAGGTCGTAGCGCGCCCCCTTCAGCGACCGCACGAACACGCGCTTGCGGCGCTGCAAAATCCCGAGAAACTCGTGCACCCATTGCGGGTCGTCGTATGTGGCCAGGATCATCGCTTCGGTGCCCGCCAGGCAGCAGGCGTCCTGCCAGCAGCCCGGTTGACCGAACACGTCAAAGCAGCAGATATGGCCGCGCACAATGCCGCGCTCGCCCATCTCCTCGGCCTCCCGGTTGACCTCCGCGACATCGCACTTCGGCGCGGTGGCGAACTCGCCGATCACGTCGATGTCGGACTTTTGCCTGACCAGCGGCTCGCGGACCCAGGCCGTGTACCCGGCGTCCTCGATCGTCATGCTTAGTTCGCGCCGCGGCGTCCTGAAGCGATAGCGCGTGAGGCGCCGCGCGCCCTCGGAGCAATCCTCGAACTCGACGCGCCACTCCTTGGACGACACACGCCGGCTCTCCAGGAAGCCGATCTCGCCCTGCAGCGGGTCAGGGTACTCGCCCGCCTCGGCATCCGGCACGTGCGGCACGGTCCAGTGTATGGCGTCCAGGCCGAAGCGATCGAAAAAGTCGCCGCTGGAGATGCCGCCCAAATACGATTCGAGGAAGGCGGGCATCAAGTGATGAGTCGTCACCGGCAGCCGGTCCGGGGTCTCGCGCCGGAGGGCGCAAAGCAGGCGTTGGCGGGGCGTCATCGGATGCTGTGTCCGTCGATGATTGTCTCTCCTGTGCGGCGTGAAAACAAGCGTTCGCGGCGACTGATCACGTTTGGCTGAAGCGTCTACAACTCATGCATGCCCCATGCTCCCCTGAAAGGACCGCCACAATCGCGACATTATGGGTGGGAGGCCCTTTATGAAACGATTCCTTCTTCCGATCCTGCTCGCCGCCGCCCTGCCGGCTGCCGACTCCCGTATAGCGCCTGCGATCAACGCCTTTACCACCGCCTCCTACCAACAACTCACGCGAGGCGACGCCAACCTGATCCTCTCCCCCTTCAACATCGCCACTGCGCTCTCCATGGCCCTTGCCGGCGCAGGCGGCCGGACAGCCGGGGAAATTCAATCCGTCCTGCACCTCCATTACGACTCTACCTACGATGCCGCCCTTGGAGCACTTCTCGCCGACCTGACCAAGGCCGGTAACACCGAAGGCAGCGAACTGCACACCGCCAACGGACTCTGGGTGCAAAAGGGATTCGCCATCCAGCCGGCCTTCGAGAACACACTCGCCAACAACTATCACGCTCCACTTACGCCGCTCGATTTCATGGCGAATCCCGAAGCCGCGCGATCCCAGATCAACCGATGGACCGAAGAGCACACCAAAGACAAGATCCAGAACCTGTTCCCGGCCGGCGCACTCGACGCCCAGACCCGCCTGGTTCTCACCAGCGCCATCTACTTCTACGGCAAGTGGCAGGACCCGTTCATCCCCTCGCGCACCCAGCCCGCGCCCTTCGTCCTGCCGGCCGGCGCCACCACGCAAGCCAGTTTCATGAACCAGACCTCGCATTTCGGTTACGCCGATACGCCGTCCGCCCAGATTCTCGAAATGCGCTACGCCGGCACGGGGATCGCCTTCGACGTCCTGCTCCCGAAGACCCTCGGCGGCTTTCCCGGCCTCGAGACATCCCTGACAATCGAAAACCTGAGCGGCTGGCTCGGCAATCTCAGCACCCGGAACGTGCAGGTGAGCTTGCCGAAGTTCCGCGCCGAATCCGAATTCTCTCTTCGCCAGGCGCTCTCGACTATGGGCATGCCTACAGCCTTCACCGGCCAGGCCGACTTCGCAGGTATCGGCCCGCAGCGCGGCCTCGCAATCTCCGAGGTCGTGCACAAGGCGTTCGTCGACGTTTCAGAGCAAGGAACCGAAGCCGCCGCCGCTACCGGCATCAAGATGCACGCAACCGCCATGCGCATGCCCGAACAGACCGTTGTCTTCCGCGCCGATCACCCGTTTATCTTCCTGATCCGCGATACGCGCACCGGAGTCATCCTCTTCATCGGCCGCCTGATGAACCCGCGGTAGCGGCCGCTGCGCTCCTGACGTGCCGATTATGGCATTCTCGACTTCAGCCTGATCGTCTCGCCATCCACCGCGAACCGGCCGTGTCCGCGATGGTGGATGGTCTTCGGATCCTTTTGCGCCGGATCGGTCCAGGCCTTGAGCACCTCAAGGACGAAGAGATTGTACTTGTTGACGAGACGGGTATCTGCCACCTTACATTCGAGATTGGCAAAACATTCCGCCACCAGAGGCGGCGCCACGCGCTCGGCCGGCACCGGAGTCAGACCGAACCTCTCGAACTTCTCCACGTCCCGGCCCGAGCAGTTGCCGACTTCCACGACTTTGGGCGCCAATTCGAGCGCCGGAACGGCGATCACGCATTCTTTCGTGGCCCGCAATGCGGCAAAGCTGTAGTCGGCGCTACTGACGACACAGGCAACCAG
>PLDO01000232.1 GCA_003136215.1 Bryobacterales bacterium | reverse complement strand
GGGCACATCGAGCGTCCCCTCGTTTCGATTCGCAACCTCTGTATCCGATGGGGCGGCGATAGGCGCTATCCGAACACCACCGGGTATTATCCGTTCGAACGGAACGTCTTCCCGCCGGTCTCCTCCACGTAGGGGAACCACCGTGTAGACTTTAACGGGCTTACGGGAAGCCAGCACCACCGAACATGCAACGTATCCTGGAGAACTGTTGGGTCCGCGCGAGTGGTGCGCACGACCTCTTTCCAATTTCAAAGTAGCACGCGAGGTCAAGGGATTCAGGGTCAGAAAAAGATGGATGTGATTGAGCGGAAACCAAATAAAATTCCAAATGTTCGCGCAATGAAAAGGTTTCTTCACGTCTTCACGGCAGTGAACTGGGAGCGCCTTCACGGTCTATCTTTTGGGGCGATGCGTTCCGTCAACGTCAAATCGCAGTGCTTGTCCGACATGACAATTCGTCCATGTCGATTTGATGGGTAAACACTGCGGTGCAAGGGAGGATCTATCCCGGCAAATGTCAGCAACGGCGTTATACGGCCAGTTGATGTGGACGGGACTTACCAGGAGTAATGTCGAGGCACGGCCGTTTCTTGCGGACCACGTGCCCGACCAGTTCCATTACTCCGGACTTGGAACGACGAGTCGGCGCTGCAGGCGGCCCACCTTCGCGCTGGCGTTCACCGCCTCTTTACGCCACCCTTTCGAGTCAATCCCAAACCAGCCAAGAAAAGGTCCGGCACATCGATTTTCTTGTGCGGGCGGCTGCCAAAAACACCGATTTCGAGCAGCAAATCAGTCAGCTGTGACGTGTTATCCGCCGGGGGCCGAACGTCGTGTTGATCCTGGCTCCACGACTTGTTCCAATCTTCAGCTAATAAGTTTTCTACGGTGCGGCGATCCATCGGCACCCCATGCCCTTTCAGTCGCCGCTCTACCCCTGGCAGCCAAGGCAACTCGTGGGTATTGACCTGCAGCACGTACTCCTTTGAAACCACATCGAGCGCTCGCCTAATACTGCGAGGATCGAGCAGACGGTTGTAGGTCGCAAGCGGGCGCTCGCGTTCTTGTGTGGCTGCCTCTTCAATCAGCCGAACCAATGCGCGCGGAATGGCGTGCCCATTACCGTCTCGTACGTGTGTTAGCAGCCACAAAAACGTTCGGCCCTTCTTCAAGTTTGCTCCCATAAATTGGCCAGCGATCTTCTCGATTAGGGCCTTGGCATCGGTGTTCTTCTGAAGACGGGGAATTAGGCCGAGGTCCGGGTCTTCATCGAACCTCACACGGCTATCGCGGCAATATTCAGCTGAGCGCTCGCTTGCATTGGCAATCCGCTTGACGAGCATCGCGTACAGATTTCTGTCGCTCCAGGTGATCTCGGCTCGATTAGCCGCGAGCTTGATCAAGTCAGCGCCAAACGATTGACCGTGCCGTCGAAACAGGTCGGTTCGTAGGAAGATCTTGGGGCGGATGCGTGTCCATCGCCGCGAGTAGTTGGCCCAGAACCCAACCAGCCCGCGGATCAACGCGATCATCGAGTCCCAATCGGATCCCCCGATCACGTCGAGCTCGTCGTAGCTGACCACAATCCATCGGTCCGTTTGCTCCAATTCGCGGTCGAGGTCGTCGAGCGCCAATAATGGCTTCGACTCCAAAGATCGAAAAGCATCGACTACCTTACCGCTTTCGGCACCGGGTAGCTGCAGTAGGTCCGACTGACTGACCGGTAATGCATCGATATGATGGCGGAGCGTGCGTAGTAGGTAGGCGAACCAAAAATCACGTTCAGCCTCGGCCTTCAAGGGCTGTGAATCGAAGAATCGGCGTATCCCAGCAGCATCAGGGAAGTCCCTTTGCAATGGGTGCCCGGTGACCCATTCGATGCCTTTGCTGTCTCGGAGGTTGCGAGCTTCAGGGGTGGTGCGTATGATCGCAGGTAGCAGTTTTTCTTCAACGGCAGCGCGAAATAGCTCGCTCTTGCCTGCTCCCCGCGCACCGAGTACCAACGCAACGCCAGGATCGAAAGCGCGCACGTGTTCTGGTACAGGTAGAAATGTCTTCTTGAAGGTCTGGGGATTCTCTGCCTCCGCCCGACCCGAGCTACCCATTTGGGACAGCTCGAAGAGCAAGTCCCGGCGTTCAGAGTCTGTAAGGCTCATTCCGGCTCCTTCCCGAAGCGGCTCGCTATGCGACGAGCCAGTTTGGAATAACCAGGATCTTCCGCCAGTGTATCGGCAACATCCTCGATAGAGCGAATGAAGGCGAGTCGCTGTGAATAGTAAAGGACGCTTGGTTGGTGGGGAGAGTCCTCGCTTTCCATGTCGCGCACATACCAGAACTTGTCGTCATCCTCGTCAGTTGGGTCCTCGGCGTAATACGCCTGCTTAAAGATCTCTTCTGCATCTGTGCGAAAGCCCGATTCAGCCAAATCCGCAGTTTGCGGGTTTTCCGGCGTCATCGTTTGAACAACCAGGCACTCCGCTTGGGGCCGCCCACTGCCAACGCGCTCGGCACCCAATCGTTCGACAACCAAGCGCAGCCCGTTCCAGCTCTGAGTCGAAGTAGTTCCTAATAGAACTGTCAAGTTGGCGAGTCCGCTTAGCGCGAAGCCGGAAGATTCAGAGAGTCCGGCACGGCAATCGAGCAGAATCCAATCGGGCCTCAGTTCCTTACGTGCTTGGTCCAGCAGTCGCAGGAGTGGGTGCTTTGGTTCATCCGCTCCCGGCTCCAAATCGAGCCGGGACAGCATTGCGAGATATTCTGAGTCCAGTGAGCCCGCAGGGAAGACGAAGATCTGGCCGCTGCCGGCAATACTGACACCCGACGGGCTCGCCGGGACGTCCAGACAAAGATGATAGTAGTCACTCAAGGTGATTTCTGGTTGGAGAGGCGACTCGATGAGGTAATCAACGACGCCCAATTGTTGCGCGTCATCGGGCCTGCCAGGGCCGAGCAGTGTCCCAACTCCTGGTGCGTCGAGATCCAGATCCACAATAACGACTACCTCGCCCGTTCGCGCCCGCTGAATAGCAAATGATGCGAGCGCTGTTGTTCGCCCAACGCCGCCTTTGAACGAGTAGAAGGCGATCACCGGCGGGTGATCTTCACTAACCTGCCAAGCTGGCTCACTTGGGAGTTTCATCCAAAAGCCACGCGAGCGGACGCGCTCAGATAGCCGCACCGACGGCGCTCTCTCGACCGAGGTCTCCCAAAGTTCTTCATATACTCTGCAATCGGCCTCGCTCGCCCCACTCGCGACCCAGAGGTCGGCCCAATAAACCCCCAGTTTCTGATGCAATAAGGCTTTGAGGTCGTCTACAAAGGTCGGTGGCGCGGAAGGGGCGAACCACGCAAGGATACGAACCTTGCCGAATATATCGTCAATTATGACTGCCCGTTCGATCGGTTGTCCTTCACCGGCGCGGGTACTGATTATTTCAACCGCCGCGGTTCGGACTTCACGAAAATGGATCATGTGAGGACTCCGTCAAATTTCATTGGGATGATGACTGCATCGTGTAGTCTCCGTGCTTCCGAAACCCATGCTTCACATTCTGCCCGGGTAACCGTACCCTCTGCTTCATAGCGGAGGGTCTCGCGCCATCCTGCCGGACCATAAGGAAGCGAAGTTATCATCGGCCCTTTCGCATATGCAGCAGTCTTCTGGGTCGGCAGGCCAGCCAGTTGAAGCGCCCGCGTGCTCAGCCTGCTCAGATCATGACCTCCTCCGCCTCTACTGGTCTCGACCCAAATCAGGGTCTTCAGCGTGCATTCGACCGCGTACCCAGCCAAGTAGCCCGCGCCATCATACCGGCTCGCACTCAGAAGTGCTTCGCTGTCCAATACGTGTTTCCTAGCCGCTTCCGGATAATTGTCCGCCACTAGATTGCTCCGCTCTATCGGCCGATATACCAAGCCTAATTACGCAAGAATCTATATTTTAGCCTCGTTTATCGTCGTCGTGTGGGTGTTGGCAGAGCCTGTCGGTGGGAGCCGTGTCTGGCTAACGCCCGGAATGGTCGGCTCTGGCAACCGGGTAAATCCGCGAGTCACTCTGCGTCCGTTTGGAAGCCCAGCGCCGCATTGGTGGAGTGCGACAAGACGAATCGGAAGTCTCGTCGTGGGAAACTTGGCGATTCCTCCTGTGAAACGCCGTCCACGTCAGTTGGAGCATCCCGGCACTCCATGTTGCCGATTTGTCGACTCGGACTTTGGCCCCGGCGGCTGGTCCCGGCCCCCGCGTCCCAACAATAGATCCCGCCTAAGTCGCCCAGGGTTTACCGGGGTTTGGGCTGGCGCACAGGCGTTAGGGGCAGGAAACCCTCATTTTGGGAAAGTGGAGCGCCCGCGTTCCGTCGAGAGCCATATTCGACCTGGCTTAAGTGAACAGCATTGAGCCTAGCCGCGGGAATTCCCCCTAGGGTCCTGGCCGCAAAGTCCGCGTAACATGTACGGCCGCCTTTTGTGGGGCAGCCCTTTCAGGCTGCGGACCCGCTTTCCAGCGGGTCCAGGGCGAGCTTCGCTCGCCTGGCAAGCTGAAGCATGCCCCACCAATGCAGGTGGCGCAGGCGGTTCCGCCTGCGAGAACCTTGCCGCGCCAGATTCGCGGCGGGCAGGATTGCCTGGCAGGATTGCCCGCCCCACNNTCTCACCGAGGCCGAGCATCAGACCGGATTTCGTCGGCGTCTCCGGTTGTACGCGCGAGGCGTGCCGCAGCACATCCAGAGAGCGCTGGTAGCGCGCGCCGAGGCGCACCTGCCGGTACAGCCGCGGCACGGTTTCCGTGTTGTGGTTGAGCACGTCCGG
>PLDO01000442.1 GCA_003136215.1 Bryobacterales bacterium | reverse complement strand
GAGCCTCCATGGCGCAAGCCGCGGAACGCATCCTCGGCAGCCGCATCACCGCCGGCCTGATCAACGTCAAGGACGGCCATGTGGCCAAATTGCGCCGCATCGAGTTGAACCAGTGCGGACATCCGGTTCCCGATGAGCGCGGCGCCGCCGGCAGCGCGCGCATCGCGCAGATCGCCGCCGCCGCCGGCCCACGCGATCTCGTGATCTGCCTCGTCTCCGGCGGCGCTTCGGCGCTCTTGCCATTGCCCGCCGAAGGCATCACCCTCGAGGAAAAGCAGGCTACCACCCGTCTCCTGCTCGCCTGCGGCGCCACCATCCACCAGATCAACGCGGTCCGCAAGCACATCTCGCGCATCAAGGGCGGCCAACTGGCGCGCCTCGCCGCTCCCGCCCGCGTCGAGGCCCTGCTGCTTTCCGACGTCATCGGCGACGATCTCGACGTGATCGGTTCCGGCCCCACCGCTCCCGACGCCTCCACCTTCGCCGGCGCCGCAGCCATCCTCGACCACTACGCCATCCGTCAACGCGTGCCGGCCTCCGTCCGCAACCGCATCGAGCGGGGCATGCGCGGCGAAATCCCCGAGACCCCCAAGCCCGCCGACCCCCTGTTCTCCCGCGTGCGCAATACCGTGGTGGGCGGCAACCGCCTGGCGCTCGACGCCGCCGCCCGCGCCGCCCGCCAACTCGGCTACCGCACCCTGATCCTCTCCAGCACCATCGAAGGCGAGACGCGCGAGATCGCCCGCATGCACGCCGCCATCGCCCGCGAGATCGCCGCCACCGGCCGTCCGGTGCGGCCCCCGGCCTGCATCATCACCGGCGGCGAGACCACCGTCACTATCAAGGGCGATGGACTCGGCGGGCGCAACCAGGAATTCACTCTGGCCGCCGCCCTGGAGATCGCCGGCCTGGATCGCGTCGTGGTCTTCAGCGCCGGTACCGACGGCACCGATGGCCCCACCGATGCCGCCGGCGCCATTGCCGATGGCCGGACCCTTGCCCGCAATCCCGACGCGCGCCTCTACCTCGACCGCAACGATTCCTACCACTACTTCCAGCCGCTGGGAGATCTGGTCATCACCGGCCCCACCAATACCAACGTGATGGACGTCCGCCTGCTTCTGGTAGGATCGGAAAAGTGAGCTTCTGGCGCAAAGAGGTTATCGATTTCGCCCTCGATCGCGAGACCCTGGCGCACATCGACGAACAGCGGGCCTGGATCCTCCGTGAGCCGGCCAACCCAAAGCCCTATTACCATCTGGCGCAGTTGTACCGCGTGGCCTGCAAGCCCGAGGAAGCTCTCGGCCTGCTGCTCGAAGCGGTGCGCCTCGACGCCAACTTCGCCGAAGCCCACGCCTCGCTGGCCGAAATGTACATCCTGCGCGACGACTACCCCTCCGCCTGGCGCCACGCCCGCCTCGCAGAAGCCAACGGCATCTCCCGAGTCGTCGAGATGCTCGCCCGCCACGGCGTGGAGTAATCCTCGCCTGGGTGGCGCTTCGCGCGCGCTCGCGTCACCGCCGCAGCAGCCACATCGCCAGGCTCGCCACCGCGCTCACGATCAGGCACGTGGTCAGGGGAAAGTAGAAACTCGAATTCTTCCCCTGAATCCGTATGTCCCCCGGCAGCCGGCCGAACGGAATGGGAGACCGGCCCGCCAGCGTCACCACCACGCCCGCCGCCACCAGCACCAGCCCCAAAACAATCAGCGTTCGACCAAGAGGCATAATCACAGTATGCGCCTCCTCGCCGCCGCTCTCGCCATCCTCCCGCTCTGCGCCCAATCGCCCGGCCAGAAACTCGCCCGCGAGATCTTCCAGCAACTCATCGAGATCAATACGACCGATTCCAGCGGCGACAACACCCGCGCCGCCGAAGCTATGGCCGCCCGCTTTCGCGCCGCCGGATTTCCAGAGGGCGACGTCCACGTGCTTGGCCCCGTCGCCCGTAAGGGCAACCTGGTAGTTCGCCTCCACGGCGCCGGTGCCGCCCGCCCGATCCTCTTCCTCGGACATCTCGACGTGGTCGAAGCCCTCCGCGCCGACTGGTCCTTCGACCCCTTCGTCTTCCGTGAGCAGGACGGCTACTTCTACGGACGCGGCACTTCCGACATGAAAGGCGATGACGCCACCCTGGCCGCCGCCTTCCTGCGCATGAAGCGCGAAAACTTCCAGCCCTCGCGCGACCTCATCCTCGCCCTCACCTCCGATGAGGAAGGCGGGAACTCCAACGGTGCCGGCTGGCTCGTCACTGAGCATCGCGACCTCATCGATGCCCAATTCTGCGTCAACGCCGACGGTGGCGGCGGCCACATCAAGAACGGCAAGCACCTCTTCATGGCCATGCAGGCTGCCGAAAAGGTGTTCCTCAGTTTCAAGCTGGAAGTCACCAATAGTGGCGGACACAGTTCGCTGCCCACCCGCGACAACGCCATTTACCACCTCGCCGACGGCCTGTCGCGCCTCGGGAAGTTCGATTTTCCTGTCCACCTCTTCGATGTCACGCGCGCCGCCTTCGAACGCGGCGCCAACATCTACGGTGGGCAACTCGGCGCCGACCTGAAGGCCTTGGTGCAGAACCCCGGCGATGCCGCCGCCGTCGCGCGCCTTTCCGCCATCCCCCTTTACAACGCCCAGATGCGCACCACCTGCGTGGCCACCATGCTGTCAGGGGGCCACGCCCAGAACGCGCTCCCCCAACTCGCTACTGCCGTCGTCAACTGCCGCCTGCTGCCGGTCGATAAGCCCGCCGACATCAAGCGCACGCTCGAACAGGTGCTGGCCGATCCCAAAATCACCGTCACCGAAATGAACCAGCCCGTGACCACGCCCTACACGCCCATCGACCCCAAGGTGATGGCCGCCGTCACCGCCAGCACCAATAAATTCTGGCCCGGGCTCCCTGTGGTCCCCGCCATGGAAACCGGCGCCACCGACGGCACAGTGATGATCCGCGCCGGCATTCCGACCTATGGGGTGAGCGGAATGTTCGGCGACGAGGACGACGTCAGGGCCCACGGCCGCGATGAGCGCATCCTGGTCAAGAGCTTCGACGAAGCCGTGGATTTCATGTACGACCTGATCAAGCGTTTGGCAATGTAGGACAGGCCGGGGCACCCTCTGGGTCCGCCTGTCCTGGGCGAGCTTCGCTCGCCAGGCAAGCTGAAGCATGCCCCACCAATACAGGCGGACGGCACGACTTGGTGGCGCAGGCGCTTCCGCCTGCGAGAACCTTGCCGCGCCAGATTCGCGGCGNNGGCCAATCTCCAGGGACAGGCCTCCTGGCTGCCTCCTGGCCTGTCCCGCTTCTCCTACAGCCCCGCGATCTCCGCGCAGATCGGCTTTAGCGCCGGATACATCGATTGATACACCTTGTGCGCCTTCGCATAGAACGCGGCCTCTGCCGCGTCCGGCGTCACCGCGTCGGTCTCGCGGATGGCCACGCGGCACATCTCCGGCACGCTGCCGTATTGCCCCGACAACGCCAATAACGCCGCGCCGTATGCCGACCCTTCCTGCGTCTCCAGCGTGACCACGCGCTTATTCAGAATCCCCGCCAGGAGGCCCCGCCAGAACGCGCTCTTGGCGCCGCCGCCGGAGGCGCGCACGTCGCTCACCGCGACTCCCAATTCCTCGATGATGTCCAGACAATCGCGCTGGCTGTACGACACGCCTTCGATCACCGACCGAATCAGGTCCGCCCGTGTGCTGCGCGCCGTCAGCCCGATCCAACCGCCGCGGATGGTGGCGTCCAGATGCGGCGTCCGTTCGCCCATCAGGTAGGGCAGCCAGAACAGCCCCTGCGCGCCCATCGGCGAACCAGCCGCCTCTTCGGTCAGCGCGTCGTACTCCGCGCCCGGCGCCAGTTGATTGCGGAACCACTGCAAGCTCAGCCCCGCGCCCTGCGTCACGCCCATCACGTGCCACTTGTCGCGCACTGCGTGGCAGAATGTGTGCACGCGCCCCGCCGGGTCGTAGGCCACCTTCTCCATGTGCGCGAACACCACGCCGCTCGTGCCCAGCGTGCAGGAGACGATGCCTTCCTCCACAATTCCATTGCCCACCGCGCTGGCTGCCTGATCGCCGCCGCCGCCCACTACCGGCGTGCCCGCCTGCAACCCGGTCAGCGCCGCCACCTCGGCCGTGATCGCTCCGCTGACCTCGCTCGATTCGTAGCAGCGCGGCAGAATCGCGCGGTCCAGCCCGAGCCCGTCCATCATCTCGTAGCTCCAGCGCCGATTCACCACGTCGAACACGCTCGTCCCCGAGGCGTCCGATACCTCGGTGGCGAACTCGCCGGTCAACCGGAAGCGCACGTAGTCCTTGGGCAGCAGCATCTGGCGCACGCGCTCGAAATTGGCCGGCTCGTTGTCGCGCACCCAAAGGAGTTTGGGCAGCGTGAACCCGGTCAGCACCGGATTCGCCGTGTAGCGCAACACATTCTCGCGCCCAATTTTCGCGTTGACGAAATCCACCTGCGCCTGGCTGCGCTGGTCGCACCAGATCAGCGACGGGCGGATCACCTGCCGCGCCTCATCCAGAATCACCAGGCCGTGCATCTGCCCGGAGAGGCCGATGCCCTTCACCTCGGCGCCGCTCACGCCGGCCTTGGCCAGCACGCCGCGGATGGCCTCGACCACCGCGTCCCACCAGTTCTCCGGACGCTGTTCCGCCCACTGCGGGTGGGCCATCTGCATGTCTTCGTGGAGCGCGGTATATCCCGCGCGGACGTTTCCGCGCTCATCTACCAGAAGCGCGCGCGAGCCGCCGGTGCCAACGTCGATGCCAAGCCACATGTGGACATAGTATCAACCCGCCACGCGCTGCCGGATGATAAAATCGGCTTCGCACTTCAAATGTCCGCGACCATTTCCGCTTCCCCGAAGTTTCGTCCGGTTCTCGACCCGGAGTTCCTGCCCGCCTCGCTTTGGAACCGCGCCTATCGTGCCTTGGCGCACTCTGGCGCCGCCGAGCCGTTAGCCATCGCACTGGAACGCAGCGACGGCGGAGTCTCCGTCTTCCGCACCGTCATCCTGCCCCACGAAGGCGACAACGTTGCCGTCAACCATCGCTACACCGAGCGCTTGTTGAAGTACCTGCTCTGGCAGAAAGGCGGCTGCCGCATCACCATCGCCGGCGAACCGCGCATTGCCGGGTACCTCCGCGGCGTCTACTCGCCCGAAGGCGCGCGCGCCTTCGATTACCGCTTCTTGGGCGAGCGGGTCTACGGCCGCCCCATGACCATCGAGAGCGTGCCCTACGACGCCTGCCCCGAGGAGCGCGAATCCGCCGCCCCCCTCGGACGCCATCTGGATGGCTGCCGCATCGGCTTCGACCTGGGCGCCAGCGACCGCAAGTGCGCCGCCGTCATCGAAGGCAAGGTCGTCTTCAGCGACGAGGTGCCCTGGAACCCCGCCGTGCAGAGCGACCCCCGGTATCACTACGACGGCGTTCACGATTCCCTGCGGCGCGCCGCCGCACACCTGCCGCGCGTCGATGCCATCGGCGGCAGTGCGGCCGGCGTCTACGTGGCCAATGAAGTGCGCGTAGGCTCGCTCTACCGCGCCATCCCGCAGGACCAATTCGACACGCGCATCCGCCGCCTCTTCTTCGACCTGCAAACCGCTTGGAACGGCGTCCCCTTCGATGTGGTCAACGATGGCGAGGTCACCGCGCTCGCCGGTTCCATGGCCCTGAACGACAATGCCGTGCTCGGCGTCGCCTTCGGCAGTTCTCTCGCCGCGGGCTTCGTCACCCCGCAGGGCAACATCACGTCCTGGCTCAACGAGCTCGCCTTCGTCCCCGTGGATTATCGCGAGGGCGCTCCCGTCGACGAATGGTCCGGCGATCCCGGCGTCGGCGCGCAATACTTTTCCCAGCAGGCCGTCGGCCGCCTGCTCGCCCCCGCCGGCATCGACCTGCCCAAGGAGATGACGCTCCCCGTCAAGTTGGAACACGTGCAAAAACTCATGGCCGCCGGCGACCCGCGCGCCCACAGGATTTACCAGACCATCGGCGTCTACTTCGGCTACAACATCGCCACTTATGCCGATTTTTACGAGGTGCGGAATCTGCTCGTGCTCGGCCGCGTGCTCACCGGCGCGGGCGGCGATCTGATTCTCTCCACCGCCACCGAAGTCCTCAAGGCCGAGTTCCCAGAGGTGGCCGAGCGCATCCGGTACCACATCCCGGACGAGAAGGAGAAGCGCCACGGCCAGGCCATCGCGGCCGCCAGCCTTCCGTCCATTTCCGTTCAGGAGACCCACTAATGCAATTCCATAAATCCACCGCTGATTTCTTCGTTCCCGACGGTATCGCCCCGGAAGCGGCCCTCGCCCGCACCACCCACCTGTGCATCTCCGCGCACCAGGACGATATCGAAATCATGGCCTATCACGGCGTGGCCGAATGTTTCGGCCGCAAAGACCGGTGGTTCACCGGCGTGGTGGTGACCAACGGCGCGGGCAGCCCGCGCACCGGCATTTACGGCGACTACACCGACCCGGAGATGCAGCAGATCCGCGTCCTGGAGCAGCGCAAAGCCGCCTACGTCGGCGAGTATGCCTGCCAGATCCAACTCGCCTTCACCAGCTCCGAAGTCAAGGACCCGAAGGAGAAGGTAGTGTGCGAGGACCTGTCGAAGATCCTGGTGGCCGCCGACCCCGAGTATGTCTACCTGCACAACCCCGCCGATAGGCACGACACCCACGTCGGCACCATGATGCGCTCCATCGCCGCGCTGCGTACCGTGCGCGATCAGGTCAAGCCCAAAAAGGTCTACGGTTGCGAAGTCTGGCGCGACCTGGACTGGCTGCTCGACGAAGACAAACAGGTGCTTCCGGTGAGCGCCCGGTCCAACATCGCCGCCGCCCTGGTGGGCGTGTTCGATTCGCAGGTGTCCGGCGGCAAACGCTACGATCTGGCCACCGCCGGCCGCCGCCTGGCGCACGCTACTTATCACGCTTCCCACGGCACCGATCAGGAAAGCGCGCTCAACTTCGCCATGGACCTGACCCCGCTCATCGACGACCCGGCGCTCCGGGTGGAGGATTACGTGCTCTCCCTGGTGGATCACTTTCGGGCCGACGTGGCCCGCCGCGTGAGTTCGGTCGCGTAATCAGAGGCAACCGCTCCCGACCCAGAGGNNGTACCCCGGTCGCGGCTCCGATAGGCGCCCCAATCAGAGCCGCGACCGTAAGAGAGCGGTTAACCGGCAAGCCGGATTAACGTCGCACACTGTCCGATAATTTGACACCGGACGATTTTCAGACGCACGAATCATCGCTCGGCGCGTCTGCCGCCGCTGTCCGAGCCGCACAACTGTAGCATTTCGTCCACTTACGCCGACGCGGCGTGTTTGGACGCGGACTTGCCCTGCGATAATCGACTTCATAGTAGAATAGGGTCCGTAATTCGTTCTGACAGCGGGCCTCACCGAAAGGAATCATTGGATGCAAGGGAATCCCACCGCGCCTGCTCCGGACGCAGGCAGGCGCACCGTCGTCTCCTGGCTGCTCGGCGGAGGTGTCGCCGCTTCGCTCGCGTCGTTCTTCTACCCCGTCGCGCGCTTCCTCGACCCGCCCAAGGTCGCCGAAGTTTCCGTCAACGAAGTGGATGCGGGCAAGGTGCAGGACCTTAAGCCAAACTCCGGCAAGATCGTCAAATTCGGCAACAAGCCTGCCCTTCTCGTGCGCGTCAACGATACCGAGTGGAAGGCCTTCTCCGCTGTCTGCACGCACCTCAACTGCACCGTGCAATATCAGGAAGCACGCCGCGAAATCTGGTGCGCCTGCCACAACGGCACCTACGATCTCGAGGGCAGGGTGGTTTCCGGACCGCCCCCCAAGCCGCTCGAAGAGCTGGCGGTGAAAGTCCGCGGCGACGAAGTCGTAATTTCGAAACGGGTGTAACCGGAGGAACTGTCACTTGTCAGCCGCGGAAACTAAATCCAAAATCTTCGACTGGTTCGACGAACGTCTCGGCCTGCGTATCGCGCGCGATATGTTGGACCACAAAGTCGTCCCGCTCCATCCCGGGACCGCCTGGTACTACTTCGGCGGCATCACGCTGTNNGGGCTGCTGCTGCTCCTCTACTACCGCCCCACCGTGGCCGAGGCCTTCGATAGCGTACGCTTCATCATGACCCGCGTGGAGTTTGGCTGGCTCATCCGCTCCATCCACAGCTGGAGCGCCAACCTGCTCATCTTCTTCGCGTTCGTGCACATGTTCAGC
>PLDO01000691.1 GCA_003136215.1 Bryobacterales bacterium | reverse complement strand
CGCCTGCGAGAACCTTGCCGCGTCAGATTCGCGGCGCGAACGGCCAAAGTCCACGGATTGGCAGGCTGAGGCCTGTCCTACGTTCTAGGCCGTCAACGGGGGGACCATGGTCTTGAGGTATTCGTGGGCGGCGCGGAAACCCCGCTTGAACTGGTCGGTGAAATTACTCCCACTGTAGGCGGGGTAGTAGAACTCGTCCTCGTTTTCGATGTTCATGGCGCCGGTGTAGCCGCTTTCGGCCAGGACGGCAAAGAAGCCTTTCCAATCGACCGATCCCTGGCCGGGTAGCCGGAAGCGCCACCACCTGGCGTTATTCACCGGATTGATGCCGGTCCGGCGCAGGACATGCCAGAGGATTTCGCAATCCTTAAGGTGGACGTCGTAGATCTTGCCGGCGAAATCGCGGGCGGCCTGAACTGGGTCCATGAATTGCCAGACGAGGTGGGAAGGGTCGAATTGCAGTCCTACGTGGGGGCTGTCCTGGAAGCTCTTGAACAGGGCTTCCCAGCCGACCGGTCCGGTGGCGATATTAGGGCCGCCGGCATAGGGTTCCCAGAGGATGCGGACGTTGTGCTTTTCGCAGTGCGTGAAGTACTTCCCGGTGTAGACTTTGACGATTTCGTCCACCTGTTCCTGCAAGGGGCGGCCCTTGATGGTGCCGCTCTGGCCGCCGATGTTGGGGATGCCGAGCTTGCCGCACAGCTCGATGCAGGCGATAGTGAATTGGTTCTGCTTCTCGCGCGCGGCGGGGTCGGGATCGATGTGGTTCCCATCCACGGCCAGTGCCGACACATAGATTCCGGAGCGTTGGATCTTGTCCTTGATGGAGGCGATGGCGGCATCGTCCAGTTTGGCGGGGTCGAGCCGCAGTTGCATGCTGGTGAAGCCCTCGGCCTTGACGAACTCGAGATTGGAATCGGAGTACTGGCAGAGCACGCCGAGGCGGGGTTTCCAGTTGGGATAGCGGCGTTGGGCTTGGGCAGCGGCCGCCGCCGAGACAGCGGCCAGAAGGGAACGTCGTGTGAGGGTCACTTACAGACTATATGCGGGTCCGGTATCCGATGGCAAGTAGCGGGGATTACCGGCGGCGGCGAATCCGGCTGAGCGCGATCAGGAGGACACCCGTACCAATGAAGGCCACCGTGCTGGGTTCCGGCGCGGCAAACGGGACTTCGGTCATGAAGCGCTGGAAATTGGGGTTGAATGTGTTGACGTTGCCGCTGATGGTGACCGGGATCCACATGGTCACGCTCCGCAGGTAATCGGGATTGTTCAGCGTGGGGCTAGTCAGGTTGTTTTGCGCCAAAGCAATGAAGGGCGCCGCATTGCTATCGGGCGGATAACTGCCCAGGGTTTGCATGGTCTGCCAGATTGCCATGGAAATGGGACCTTCCCTGGTATTGACATTCGCGTTGTCCCCGGTAGGCTTGGCTCCCTGAGCCAAGGCGTAGGAGGCCAGGAATGCCGCCTCTTGTTCCTCGTTAACCACGCTCGTCGTCTGAGTGGGATAGCCCGTAATACCGGTGGTGCCATGGATCACGTCGTACAGATCGGTCCAGATTCCAGTCGTGCCGGCGACGTTTTTGGCCGGATCGGGGGCGGTGGGGGCGGGATCGTCCGCGTCGAGGCAGAAAACCGCTAGGGACAGGTTGACGCCGTTACCCACCACATTTGCCGAATAAGGGGCGACGAGGCCGAGCGTGAACCGTGAATAGCTGTAACCGCCGCCCAGCGCGATCGTGGTGACGATGCCGTTGGCTTGCAATGCCGGGCAAAGCAGCATGACTGTCAGAGTGCTGAAAATTGTCAAGTGAGGGCGCATTTGATTAGTTATCCTTTGTTAACAAGTCAATAATCCCACTGGAAAACACGGATGAACATAGAACGGGAGATCCGGATTCCCGTAAACGGTAATGCCGCAGTACCGGGACTTTTGACTCCGATTCTTATATCGGTATCGGAGTTTTCCGATGCCCAAAGAACGCGCGGAATTAGCCGATAAGCATAGATGTGATCTCTTTGAAGAAGCTGATCGAATCGAATCAGGAAGAACTACTGCGCTGGACGCTGCGCGCGTACCGCGCCGCCCTGGAGGCCATGGGCAACAGTGGAGTGCAGGCGTGCCCTCCGCTGGGCACACAATTGCAACTGGGCCTGTGGAACCTGCAGCATCAACTGGCGGACGAAGCTACGCCGCACTTGGTGCGTGAAACGGAGGAGCGGGTGGCCGCCGAATTGCAGCAATGGGGGGAGCGGAGCGCCGGCTATTACAGGGGAAAGACCGAGGAATTCAAGGAAATCATGATGATCATGGCGCGCACGGCGGAAGCTGTGGGCGCCCGCGACCAGCGCTATTCCACGCAATTCAGCGAGTTCACCGCGCGGCTGCAGACGCTGGCCACCATGGACGACCTGGGCAAGATCCGCGATTCGCTGGTGTCGAGCGCCCACGAATTACAGGCCGGCGTAAACCAGATGGCGCAGGACGGCGAGGCGGTGGTCACGCAGATGCGCGGCCAACTGCGGCAGTATGAGGCCAAGCTCGAAGAGGCCGAACGGTTGGCGTCGGTGGACAGCCTGACCGGCCTGGCGAACCGGCGGAGGATGGAAGCGGTGCTGGAACTTCGTGTGGAGCAGAGGAGGCCGTTCGCGGTGCTGATCTTCGATTTAAACGGTTTCAAGCAGGTCAACGACACCTACGGGCACATGGCGGGCGACGAGGTGCTGAAGCAATTCGCCACCGAACTGCGGGCGGCCTTCCGCGCGATGGACGATGTGGGGCGGTGGGGCGGCGACGAATTCATCGTGGTGCTGGAAAGCGATCTGCGGGAGGCGCGCCAGCATGTGGAACGGGTACGGAAATGGGTATTTGGGAGTTACACGGTGCACGGCGAAGGGCCGCCTCGCAAACTACCGGTGACTGCGGCCGTGGGAGTGGCGGTGTGGCTGGAGGGAGAAAGCATGACGCAGATGTTCGCCCGGGCGGATGCGGAGATGTATCGGGAAAAAAAGGCGCTGGGGCGCCCGCCTACACCAGCTTGAGGTACGCGTAGATTACCGGCAGGGCGAACAGGGTGCTGTCCACGCGGTCCAGGAATCCGCCGTGGCCGGGGAGTATGCCGCCGCTGTCTTTGACGTGCGCACCGCGCTTCATGGCGGATTCGGCGAGGTCGCCGAACTGGCCGGCGACGTTGGCGGCCGCGGTCAGCGCGATGGCCTGCCATAAGGGCACGCCGGGCAGAAAGAGATGCAGGTAGAGGGTTCCCACCACCGTGGCGGCCAATACCGAGGCGAGGGAACCTTCCCAGGATTTCTTCGGGCTGACGCGCGGAGCCAGTTTGTGTTTGCCGAACGGACGCCCGATATAGTAAGCGCCGATATCGCCGACCCAGTTGAGCAGCAGGCCGTACATCAGCCAGTGTGGATTGAGTTCGCGCAGCGGGCGCGCGCATTTCCAGCATCCGAAGACATAGAGGACCCCGGTGAGGAGCAGCGCGCCGCGGGGCAAGGCATGCGCTAGATCTTCCTCGCGCATGACCATGACCAGCGTCATCACGGTGATGCCCACCAGGGCCATCCAGGGGACGTCCCACCAGACCAGCAACAGTAATCCCGCGCCGTAGCCCACCACGCCGGGAGCGCCGAACCCATAGCCGGCGGCAATGTCGTTGTATTCGCGATAGCAGAGGCAGGCAACGGTCGCCAGAACGGCCAGGAAGATCCACGGATTGGCCCACAGGACGACCCAGGTGACGATGGGGACGAGGGCTAATGCGGTAAAGACGCGCTTCATGAGGGGCGGAGCGAAGCGAGCAGGGATTCCTCGGCGGACTTGGCTTCGGTGTCGACACCCGCCCCGCTGAGACCGCCATACCGGCGATCGCGCTTCTGGTATTCCAACAAGGCCTGCAGCAGGTCCGTACGTGTGAAATCCGGCCAGAGCGTGTCGGTCACGTAGAGTTCGGAGTAGGCGATCTGCCAGAGCAGGAAGTTGCTGATGCGCATTTCGCCGGAAGTGCGGATCAGCAGATCGGGGTCGGGGCAGGAGGCGGTGTACAGGCAGGTGGCGATCAGGTCCTCATCTATCTTCAGGGTTTGAATGCTGCCGTCGAGGCGCGCCATTTCGAGGATGGAATTGACCGCATCGACAATCTCGGCGCGCCCGCCGTAATTGATGGCCAGGTTGACCAGCAGACCGCGGTTGGCCGAGGTGGCGTCCACCGCGGCATCGAGTTCGCGCCGCACTTGAGCGGGCAGCGCATCGAGGCGGCCGATGGCTTGCAGGCGAATATCGTTCTTCTGGAGTTCCGGAAGTTCCTGTTTAAGGTAATAGCGCAGCAGGCGCCACAGGGTCTCCACTTCGGCCCGCGGGCGCTTCCAGTTTTCCACCGAGAATGCGTAGAGGGTGAGCACCTTCACGCCCAGGCGCGCACAGGTTTCCACCGCGGTCCGCACCGGTCCGATACCGGCCTTATGACCCGCCACGCGCGGCAGGAAGCGGCGTCCCGCCCAACGGCCGTTGCCGTCCATGATGATCGCAATGTGCGCCGGCAGCCGGGCAGGGTCGATAGCCTGCGCCAAATCCCAGTCCTTCTCACCTGGCTGGAGCGCTTCCAGTAGTGCCTTCATTCGGTAATTCCTTATGGTACACCACGGCTTCGGGAATCGCCCACGTTGCGGGCGGTACGCGATAGAATCGCAGGATCATGCGATTTCTGCTGATTCCTCTGATCGCGCTGGCGGCGCACGGCGCGGACTATCAACTGAAGGCGACGCCCGGGACGGTGGTGTGGGGCTATTACTGGTCGGCAGCGAAGCCCGTGTTGCGCATCAAGTCTGGCGATCGGGTGGAGATGCAGACTTTGGTTACCAACAGTCCGGAGCGTCTGCTGGCGGCGGGAGTCAAGGCGGAGGACATCGAAGCGGAGTTGAAGGCGGTCTACACGGAGGTGAAGGACAAAGGTCCGGGCGGGCACATCCTGACGGGGCCGATATTCGTGGAGGGCGCGGAGGCGGGCGACACGCTGGAGGTGCGGATTCTCAGCATCAAGTACTCCATTCCATACGCCTACAACAGTTTCCGGCCAACCAGCGGGGTGTTGACAGCGGAGGATTTCCCCAAGGGCGCCACCAGGATTATTCCGCTCGACGCCAAGCGCAACGTGGCGAAGTTTTCGGAGCACATCGAAATCCCGCTCCGGCCGTTCTTCGGCAGCATGGGAGTGGCGCCTCCCGAAGCGGCGGGACGGGTGTCGAGCGCGCCACCGGGCACGCATGCGGGCAACCTGGACAACAAGGATCTGGTGGCGGGGACAACCTTGTTCATCCCGGTGCATGTGGCCGGAGCGTTGTTCGAAGCCGGCGACGGCCATGCGGGGCAGGGCAACGGCGAGGTGGACATCACGGCCATGGAGACGTCGCTGACCGGGGTGTTTCAGTTTGTTCTGCACAAGGACATGCACCTGAAATGGCCTCGGGCGGAGACGCCGACGCATTGGATCAGCATGGGCATCGATACGGACCTGACCGAGGCGGCGAAAATCTGCGTGCGGGAGACCATCGATTTCCTGGTGAGCGAGAAAAAGATGACGCGCGAGGACGCCTATCAACTGGCCAGCATCGCGGTGGATTTCGACATCACTCAGTTGGTCGATGGGACCAAGGGCGTGCATGGGATGATTCCGAAGAGCATTTTTGTGGGCACGAAGTAGGCTCAGGGAGCGGACAGGCCGATTTTTGTTTCCAAGGCGAGGAATCGGGGATCTTTGTGGATGGGGTCGAACAAAGTGTCGACGCGATATAAAGGATCGACGATTCCTTTGCGCCGGCGGATTTTTCCAGGTATTCGATGGCGCGATCGGCATCGTGGAGCAAGGCGTAGCCTTGCGCGATGGAGTACGGGGACACGAATTCCTTTTCCGACTCTTTCCCCATCGCTTCGAGTTGGCGGCGGGCCTCGTCGGGCTGGCCGCAGCGGACTTTCATCACTGGGCTGCCGGTTTTGTCGCCCTGCTCCAGATACCATTCGGCGGCGGTTTGCGCGGCTGAGCGGGCGGCGGCGCAATCATTTTCGAGAATGGCGATCCAGCCCAGCGTTCGCACGATGGAATCGATGCGAGGGTCGAAAGAAGAGGACTTTTCGAACACGTCGATGCCGATGGCATATTCGTTGACCTGCTCGCCCTCGCCGTCCAGGGCACGGGTGCAAAGGTAGCGCAGGAGCTGCGCCCTTCTGGGCGAAGAGGCGAGAATCGGCGAGGCGAGGACGGTTTCCAGGTGCTCGCGGATAGCCTGCTGCCGGGCCGAGTCCGAGGGAGACGCGTCCTGCGATGGTTCACCGGCGGCTCGCATAGTGCTTGGCCCACCATTCTATCAGCCGGAAAACAAACGAGTGTAACATTCCAGGTCCATAGAAACTATGAAACAGCTCTAGGCTGTTCTCAAGGTGGCGTTTCCAGAGGAAGGAGAACGCCGGCCACCTAGAGCAGATGGAAGGTCATTTCGATCTGACTGAAGACCGGGACCGGGGTTCCATTTTTTGTGCCTGGAGAAAATTTCCACTGTGAGACGGCGGCGATGGCGGCCTCGTCGAGGCCCATGCCGAGAGGGCGCAGGATGGCGATCTGCGTGGGCGCGCCGGTCGAGTTGATGACGACGCTCAGAAGAACGCTGCCTTGCAGTTTGCCTTTCCTCGCTTCTTCGGAGTATTGCGGCTCGACTTTCGAAAGAATGCGCGGCGCAGTCACCTGGCCGCCGACTCGGTAGGCGGACGGCGTCGATGCCGGAGGCGCTGCTTGTTTTAGGCGCGCGGCGACCCCGGCGGTGAGCAAGGAACTGGGGCCAAGCGAAGTTTCGAAGGTCTTTTCGGCCAAAGCGAGCATCTGCCGGACTTCGTCATTGCGATTCTCGGCGAGGAGAATGTCGGCCAGATCGAGAGCGGCTTGCGCGGAGGCAGGCTTAACTGTGTACGCGGCGGTGAGGATGGCGAGCGCGCGGCGCGAGTGCGCTTCGGCGTCGGCGAGATTGCCCGCCTGGCGTTCGATGGCGGACATTTGGCCCAGGACTCGGGCGACGACGACCGCGTTATCGCCGAACATGCCAGCCCACATATCGATGCGGCGCCGCTCGACGGCGGCGGCTTCGGGAAATTTCTTCTCGCGCTGATAGACCTGGGCCAGCAGATCGAGCGGCAGGTCAAGCGCGGAGGGGTTCTTGGAATGCTGCGCGGCGTCGATGGCGACGTTCAGAATTTGTTCGGCATTGACGAGTTCGCCGCGGTTCATCGCCGCGCGGGCGTCGGAGATCTGGTCGGCGAATACGCAAACTGCCGAAAGCACAAAGAGCGCCAGGATTCTCTTCATCGTGACATCGCTTTCTTTATTGTCTCTCTCTTGCCAGTCCCAGGGCGCGAATGCGTTTATGCAGATTGGTCCGCTCCATGCCGAGGGCGCGGGCGGCGCTGGAGACGTTCCATTTCGCCTCGTCGAGGGCGCGGAGAATGTGCTCGCGCTCGGCCGACTCTTTCGCTTCGCGCAAATTTCCCTTGGGCGGCGAGGCGCCGCGCGACAGGCGGATCTCGACCGGGATCGACTCCGCGGTCAGCAGGTCGCCGCGGGTCAGAATCGCCATCCGCTCCACGGTGTTTCGCAATTCGCGAATATTTCCCGGCCAGTGATGATCTTCGAGTGTGTCCGTTACCTCGCGTTCGAGCGATTTAGGTTTGAAATTATTACGGGCGCAAAACTCGGCCAGAAAATATTCGGCCAGCGCGCGGATATCTTCGCGGCGCTCGCGCAGCGCCGGGACGCGCACCGGCACGACGCAGAGTCGATAGTACAAGTCTTCCCGGAATTTTTGTTGCTGGACCAAGTCCAGCAAATCGCGATTCGTGGCGGAGATGACGCGGACCGATACTTTGATGGCCTGCTCGCCTCCGACGCGGTGAAACTCGCCTTCCTGCAAAACGCGGAGCAATTTGGCCTGCGATGCCGCGTGGAGGTCGCCTACTTCGTCCAGGAAGAGGGTTCCTCCGTCGGCAAGTTCGAACTTGCCGCGGCGCGCGGCGGTGGCTCCGGTGAATGCGCCTTTTTCGTGGCCGAACAGTTCGCTCTCGATCAGCTCGGCGGGCACCGCGGCGCAGTTCAGGGTGACGAACGGCCCGTCTTTGCGCGGGCTGCGCTCGTGCAGGGCGCGCGCAATCAACTCCTTGCCGGTGCCCGTTTCACCCAGGATGCAGACCCGCGTTTCGCTGGCCGCCACGCGGTCCACCTGCGCCATCACCCGCCGCATGGCTTCGCCCGAATGCACGATCTCATGGTTGCCCACGCGCCGCCGCAACTGGCGATTCTCTTCTTCCAGGCGCTTCAGCTTGAGCACGTTTTCAACGGTGAGCAGCAGCTTCTCCGTGGAGAGCGGCTTCTCCAAAAAGTCGATCGCGCCCAGCCGCGTGGCCCGCACCGCCATCTCGATGTTGGCCTGCCCGGAGATCATCACCACCGGCAACGCGATCCCCAGGCCGCGCAACTCTTCGAGCAGCGTGAGCCCGTCCTTGCCCGGCATCACCACGTCCGACAGCATCATATCGAACGCCTGCGCCTTCACCAGTTCGAGCGCGCGCCCCGCGTTATCGCACACGGTCGCCTCGTGCCCTGCCAGGCGAAACGCCCTTGCCAGCGAAGCCAGCGTATTCGCATCGTCATCGACTATCAATAGATGGGCCAAATTTGAGGGTACCATTCATGACTACATGCTCTAAAGGTTGATGAAAAAGTCCGACAAGAGCACTTGGAGCCGCCGATCAACGCCGATGAACGCAGATAAGCCAATTCATTTTCAATCCGCGTTTATCGGCGTTCATCGGCGGCGAGCCTTGCTTTGGCTTCCTCAGCAGCCTCTTTAGCTTGTCGCTTGCCGGTGCTAAGATGATTCACCATGAAGCGTGTCTTCGTCTCGCTCACCCTCGCCTGCGCGATCTTCCTGCTCTACGGCCAGACGCCGGACGCCCGCGTCCCCGTCAACTTCCAGGAAGTCATGATTCCCATGCGCGACAGCGTCCGCCTGCAGACCGTCATCCTCTCACCCAAGGATCCCAAAGGCCCGCTGCCCTTCCTGATCCAACGCACTCCCTACGGCGTCCCCGCCAAAGAAGCCGCCGATCGCGGCATGCCCGCCGCCGCTCGCGCGCGCTACGAGAACTACTACGTCGTCACGCAGAATATCCGCGGCCGTTTCAAATCCGAAGGCAAATTCGTGATGGGCCGCCCGCCGCACGATCCCAAAGACCCGAAAGGCGTCGACGAAACCACCGACGCCTGGGACACCGTCGACTGGCTCATCAAAAACATCCCCAACAACAACGGCCGCGCCGGCATCGCCGGAACTTCCTACGACGGATGGACTGCCGTCATGGCCGCGCTCGATCCGCATCCCGCCCTCAAAGCCGTCATCGAGCAGGCTTCCCCCGCCGACCAGTTCCTCGGCGACGACTTCCATCACAACGGCGCCTTCCGCCTCAGTTACGGTTTCGAATACGCCGCCCTGCTCGAAACCACCTCCGAAGAGAATTTCCATTTCCCCTTCGACCGCGCCGACACCTACGATTGGTATCTCGCCCTCGGCCCGCTCTCGAACGCCGACGAGAAGTATTTCCACGGCAAGCTCCCCACCTGGGAGGATTTCAACCGCCACCCCAACTATGATGCCTTCTGGCAGCGCCTGGCCTTCGCGCCCTATCTGAACTCCGTCAAGGTTCCCATCATGCACGTGGCCGGCTGGTGGGACCAGGAGGATTTCTACGGCCCGCAGCGTATCTACGCCGGCCTGGAGCCGCACGATACCGGGCATTTCAACTACTTCGTCGCCGGCCCCTGGAATCACGGCGGATGGAACCGCCCCGGCCATCGCCTCGGCGCAATCGACTTTGGCTCCGACACCGGAGCGTATTACCGTGACAACATTTTCCAACCCTGGTTCGATTACTGGCTTCGCGGCCACGGTGAGCTCCACCAGGCCGAAGCCACCACTTTCGAAACCGGCACCAATCAATGGAAGCAATACGACGCCTGGCCGCCCAAGCAAGGCGTCGATTCGCGCCGCCTGTATTTCCGCGACTCCCGCCGCCTCTCCTTCGACGCTCCCACCGCCAGCGCCGCCGCGTATGACGAATACATCAGCGATCCCGCCAACCCCGTCCCATACCGCCCGCGTCCCGTTCCGCCCACCTATCCCGGCCCGGACTGGCCCGTCTGGCTCGTGCAGGACCAGCGCTTCGTCGATCACCGCCCCGACGTTCTATCCTGGCAGACCGACCCGCTCACCGACGCCGTCCACATCGCCGGCGACATCGTCGCCGAACTCTATGCCTCCACCACCGGCACCGACGCCGATTGGGCCGTCAAGCTGATCGACGTCTACCCCGAGGACGCCGCAGACGATCCAACCACGCGCACTCACCTGGCCGGCTTCGAGCTGATCATCGCCGACGAAATCCTCCGCTCCCGTTTCCGCAACAGCTTCGAGCGTCCCGAGCCCGTCCCAGCGAACAAAGTCTTAAAATACGCGATCGACCTGCACACCAACGCGCACGCGTTCCTGAAAGGCCATCGCATCATGGTGCAAGTGCAAAGCACCTGGTTCCCGGTCTACGACCGCAACCCGCAAAAATACATCCCGAACATTTGGGAGGCTCACGCCGCGGATTACGTGAAAGCCACCCAGCGGATTTACCGCGCGCCGAAGACGGCGAGCGCGGTGGTGCTGCCGGTGGTGAAGTAGGACCGGCATCTTTGCCGGTCTTGATTGGTGGGCGAGGGACCTCCCGGATCTTCGGACTCGTGCTCCTAACATTTCCGGCGCGAATTGCTAGAATCCTTGTGTGCTCAAGACTGTCTTTGACGAATGGGTTCAGAAGGCCGAGCGGGAGGTTCTCATTTCCGATGATTATCCGCTGATTGACTGCACCGCAATCGACATGGCGGACGAACTGAGGACGATTGCGCACCGGGTGGTCAAGGAATACTTCGGAGAACCGAGCACGTCGATTCCGCAAGAAATCGAGTCTATCGTTGAGTTCCTAGAACTTCGACTGATCGCTTCCGACGGTGCGCTCCCCGTCCGTTTTGTTATTTTGAACTTCCTGTACCGCCTTGCTCACTTTGCGGGTTTCAGGTCGGAAACGTCCGCACCAGAACTCTATGGGACCGTCTGGCCGCACTTTGACCATTTCGTGCGCCTGCACCTCCAGGAAGTCAGCGGCCTCAAAGACCCAAAAGCCGTCCGATGGGAAATAACAAACGCCTGTGCAATCCGCGCCTGGGATCTGGCGACACTGCTGTTTGACCTTCTGAAATCGCTGGGAGCAATTACCGAAGCTGAATACCGGGCGCTCAAGGGTCAGATGCATGTCTGTTCCGTGGCCGCTCCGAGGACCGAGCAAGAAAACGAAGAGGAGTTGGGGATTGCGGCATGGGACAACTTGACGTGGTGGGTTCTGAAGTTGGACCGTGCTCTCTTCTCCGATCCCTGCAATAGCCGCCCCATTGGACTGATGGCGTGGGGCATGAATCTCGGGGATCGTGCGGCATACTCGGCGGAGGAATTCGTGCGGCTGTCTGACGCCGTACATGATTGGGAGGTCTCTTTCCAGAAGGACTGTGAACTTCTCGGTTCGTATCGGACCGCGTGGGCCAAAGCCTACTTTCTTACCAAAGACTACACACAGGCGGCGAAGCAGTTTGAGCACCTGCTCGCATGCAGTTTTGGACTACCAAAGGAGGCGGAGGGTTCAATTCGTTCCAGGCTGTATCAGAACGCTGCCGAATGCTACGCGAAGGCCGGCACGGTTGACGCGGCGGTCCGACTCTTAGAGCGGTGTGTCCAAGAGTTTCCACAGACGCAAGGACTTTGGTTGAAACTGGCCGGTCTGTACCTCTCTTCGCCCTTGGATGTGGACCTCGAAAAGGTCTGGGACTGTCTCCGTAAGGAGGAAGAACTGGACGAATCCTTCGGGAAGGACGCTCGGACTTCTGTCGCCCTGATATTGGGTGACTTAGCCGCAGATAGCAATCGCGTTGCGTTAAGAAAGGTCACGGAATCAAGTCCGGCGGACTTGCAGTTGATGACCTCGGTTTTCTCAAGACATTGGTCGTCGTTCCGGTTTCTCGATGAACAGAGCCAAAAGAAATGGGTTGGCGCAGCGCGCTGGCTTTGGGGCGCCAACGCCACTTCGTGGGAGCGGGCTGCCTTGCGGCCGAGGGTAGTCGGTGTTTTCACCGATATTGTCGAACGCCAGTTAGGGCGGCTTCTTGACCGCTTTCGACAGGAAAAAGNNCCTGATTCGAGAAAGGAAAAGTTCCTGAAATATCTGGAAGGGTCCCATTTAACCCTTGGCGAGATGATCACTGAGATCGATGGCACACACCGCTTACCGGAGCCTCAACACCCCGACCTGAAAGCGTGGCTCCAACGTAACGCTCGTCTTCTCTGGCAAGGCTGGGACCGAAAACGCGCCTGGAGGCTCAATGAACTTCGTCGCTCGTCCAGCCATGGCGGAGCTGACATCTCGGAACAAGATGCCGTCGAGTTATATGACCTGAGCGTCTGGTTCATTAACCAGCTTTGCGGTGGCTAGTATCGAAAGGGGAACGGTCAGGAACTGTACGGCGATTCGTACCGTGCGACAATGCGGTTTAAAATCGCAGGCCCTTACCATGCCCGCCGCCTCAGCCGTTTCAATCCGGGGTCTTAGCAAGCAGTATGGCAAACTGATAGCCGTAAACAATCTGCACCTCGACGTCGCTCCCGGCGAGATCCTCGGCTTTCTC
>PLDO01000539.1 GCA_003136215.1 Bryobacterales bacterium | reverse complement strand
GCCTCTCTTGTCGGACCGCTTGCAGATCTGGAAGCACTCACCGACAGCCGGCTTCAGCATGCCGACCTGGTCGGCCACCGCCAGGTCCAGAAACATCACCTGATTGTCAGTCAGGGAGAACATCACCTGCGGGCCGAAACGACCTTCGACCGTCTTCCCCTGCGCAAACTGCAGGGCGACTTCTATCGGGACATTGAGCTCGAACGACACCTTGTTGCGCATCACGCCACCGCCTTTGCTCTCGCCGCGACAAGTCGGGTACGGAGTTCGATCTCGCGCTGTAATCGGATGATCCGGCGGCGCTGGATCTCAGCGTCAGCTTCCGCCAGGAGCTGGGCTTCCCGCTGGCCCTCGATTTCGGCTGTCCGGCGCGCGGTGGTTTCAGGTAAGAAGCGTTCCATGTATGTATATTATCATTGACCGAAAGTTACGTCAATAACAAGTATGTTATTATTATTCCGAAATGCCTATCGATCCTGACCGAGTTTGCGATTGCCGGCGATGTGGACACGCCTGGGTGAAACGCATTGAAGGTCGCCCTGGTTGGTGCCCGAACTGTAAACAGCCGAACTGGGATGTCCCTGCCGGCGTGTTGCCGATGGGACGTCCCCCGAAGAAGAAGGCGCGGAAGAAAGGGAGGTAGACCGTATGGACGTAAAACTGAAAGAGAAGATCAACGAGGCGGTGGATGCTGCCATCGCTCAGTGGAAAACATCAAATCCCGTGTCCCAGGACACGGAACCATTGCCGCAGGGCAAGGAACCAGTGCCACAGGGCACTGGAATTGAAAGTAAAACTTTAACAAGTCGGCTGGCCCGATCCGTCCGGAATCGGCTCAAAAACGAGGCGATCTGGGGTAAAGTCCAGGCCGCGCTTGCCAAAGATGCGCTGGCCCAGATCTTCGCCAGAAAGCTCAGGCCACCCACCCGGCCTGTCGACGAGAAACAGTATGCGTTCCCCGGCTTCGATCTACTGGAAACGATACGGATGGGCAGGACGTCGGTGAAGCTGCCCGAGACTCGCGTGTCCAAGTTCCTGGTATTCGTTGACGGCTTTCGGGCCCGGAGCCAAAGGGATCAACAGAAGGCCGAGGAACTGCGCCGCCTGGCCGAGAAGGTCCGACCATTCGCTGATGGCGATCCAACGGTGGCCGATGCTTTCAAACGTGCCAATTCCCAGCCATCAACCCTTGCGGCGGTTCCGAGAGTGGGTTAGCCGGGGGGCTGATATGAGATTCTCTAGTTCGGCACTCGCGGCGGTGGGGTTTTTGCTGGTACTGGTTCTAGGAGGCGAAGCCATCGCCCAGACGAGTACCGTTCCTCTTCTGGCCGGCGTTAATCTGCGTCTCGGTATGGGCAAAGAGGCTGTGCTGGCTAAACTTGCGGTGGCTCCAGACACCAGGCTGCTCGAAATCGGAACCGACTGGTATGAGGTCCTCACCAAGAAACCTGAGGCTTGGGTTGGCGCCGGCGATGTCGTTTTCAGAGACGACAAGTTAACCCGGGTCGGCCTATATATGGTAGGGCAAAGTGCGTCATCCGTCGCAACGGCACTCTACGACGCAGTCGGCCAAGGGAATGCAAATAACACCGCCACGGCATGGGCGCGCATCAATTCCGATCCAGATCCGCCTGTGCGCGAGGTGCATTTCATGTTCGCCGACCGTGAGGTTGTTGTATCCTCCTCGTCGCCAGCACGTGTAGAAGTGGTTTCGGTGCAAGTCTACTTTCCGCGAGTTCTCGCGAAAGACACTCGACCGTAACCCTTAGCTGCAGCAAAGCTTCCTGGCAAAGACGGTCCGACTCCGAAGAGCGGATAGCACGAGGAAAGGCAGGAGCAGAGGCGAGGTGGGGGAAACAGAAAGCCGGGAAGAAGAAGGCGAAATAGGGCGGCTCGCAGAGTGTGGCGCAAACGCCACAGATAAATTCGTCCACAACTTCCAGTGGCAGAAAGTGTATCAAGTACTGCTACGACAAGGGGAAATTCTACCTGCTCGATGAAGAGGGAGTGGAATTTGAGATGGCGGTGTTGCGCAAAGAGGCTCTCCCGCCGCCCGCCCCACCCAAAGTCCAGTAGTTCACCCCATCTGCGGCTGCCGCCGCGGACTGTGCGCCGCCGTAGGCCTGCTGCCCTGCAGCGCCTCCATTTCCACAGCGCACACATCCTGCCGCTTGTAGAGCCCGGCCACTGTCTCCAGTAGGCGCGCCTCGGATTCCATCTGCCCGGCCCGAATCTTCAGATTGAGAATATAATTCGCGATCTGGCCACCCACCGCCAGCACCGCCATAATCGCCGCCACCCACTGCCCCATCGCCCCGAGTCCCCTCTGGGTATTTCGCCAGTTCCCACCTTTCCCCACCTGCTAAAGTGGGGGCATGTGCGCCCTCATCCGCGAACTGGCTATTCCCCTGGAAGATCTCACCCGCCTGGCCATTGACTGTCCGCAGTGCAGGTCCACCATGATTGTCAATCTCAGCGCCGAAGTGCCGCTGCGCTTCTGTTCGGTTTGCTCCCTCGACTTTAATGACGCCGAGAGGCAGAGCTTCCGCGCCCTTGCCACGGCCATCGACCACATGAAGATGGGGCGACACAAGTTTTCTTTCCGCGTCCCCCCGCCCCGCGACGGATGGACCATCCCCAGCCTCAAAGACGACTAGATCTCAGCGTTTCCCGCTCACAATCTCATCCCAAACGGACTGAGGTTCCTTCTCCTCGAAGGGAACCAGGCCTTTCGTTTTACTGTAGCGCGTGCCTTCCGGAGCCACGTGCTGCGACATCGGGCCGAACAGCGAGAGCATGCGCTCCGACCAACGATAGGTATCCGAGTCGTCGCCGGCCGACGTCTTGTAGGCGCTCCGGACGACGATCGGTATCGGCGAAATGTCGCTGAGCAAAGCCCCCACACTGCGCACCGTGTTGGGAATGAACCCTAAAGACTTCGGCGCGATCTCTTGCCCTAAGTCGTTCCGGCCGGTCATGGTGTGGATTCCCAGCTTGGTCAGCGGCGCCGCCTTGGATCCCAGAAACACGCCGGTCCCCACGAACGGGCCGTGATCTTCGATCTTGCTGCCCAGGCTGACCGCGTCGCCGACCGAGCCCCGCCATACTACGTTTTGATAAATGTCGCGGCCCTCTTTGTCTTTGCCCAGGTAAACCTGGAACGGCCGCGGCGACATCCGCCCCGAAAACAACAGGCTCAGCATCTGATTCTCAACCAACCCCTGGACGATCTGCTTGGTCCAGAACGCCCGCGACAGCCGCGCCTGCACGGATTCCTTCGTTATCGCGCCGCTGAGCGGGGCTCCGCCGAATTCTTTTCGAGAGAGCGGCGCGTCAAACGCGTATTTCCCGAGCGCCACGTTAGACCCCGACCAGTCCGGCGCGAGTAAGAGGAAGCGGCCGACCTCGAGCGCCATACGCCCGATGCCCATATTTTCCCAGTGCAGCCCCCCGAACACTCCGTTCACGTAGCTCGCGATGCCCTTCTTCGCCTCGGCGAGCTGGTCCGGCGCGGCCATGGGATTGTCTCGCATCCACGCGTTACGGTGGACGGCAAAGCTCACCACCTTGAATCGCCGCTGCACGTTGTCGAAGGTCAACCGCGTGATATCGTCCGCCGCCGCCAGCATCTGCTTCGATCCGGGGATGTAGCCGCGGATCACCTCACCGCGCGTCGGGATCGTTCCGGGCCGCAAACTGCGATAGGCGTCCATTGTGCGCCCCTGAATCGACGTGCTTCCTCCGGAGGCAATCAGGTCGCGCTCGTCCACCAGGAACCCCGGACTTTCGCGCTGCGCCTTGAGCGCACGCACCATCTCCGACACTCCGATGTCGGCTTTCGCCATCACGTTCTCGGTCAGTAGGTGGAAACCCGACAGTCCCAAGATGGCTTCCTTCAGGCCCCGCTGCAGCGTGCGGACTTTGGCGAACCCTGGCAGCTTGGCCATGTAATCCGGGTCCGTGATCGGGCTCAAAGCCTTGTCGATAAACTCCGGCACATACAGCCCCATCGTCCCCACCTGGATCTCCGGCAATCCGGTCTCCGGATCCATGCTCCCCGCCACGGGATACCCGACGTTCTTCTTAAACTCCTCACTATGCTGTGCCAGCTGAACCCAACCGTCAGGAACGTGTTTCCCGTCGCCCCATTTCCCCAGGCCGGAATCGGCCAGGTGGGCTTCCAGCAGATGCGTGGCGCGCGCTCGCGCAAAGTCCTCGGCATGGATCACGAAAGCCGCCGAGGCATCGAGTGTTTTGGGGATCAGCCCGTCCGCGACTGCGTGCACCATCGTCGGATACTGGTCGGCGCGCCGCTGCCCGAAGCCGAAGTATTTGCCGATCTGCCCCTGCTTGCGCCCGGTCAGCGACGGCAGTTTGGCAACTTCGCCCTCCCCCTTCGGATTGATCAAATGAGGTAGATACTCGTACGATTGCCATCGCGAGGCGAGCCACCCGCCCTTGATCCCTTCCTGCAGGCTCTTCTCGGCAATGTTCGTATACAAGCGATCGGCCTTCGCCTCGTTTGGCGTAATGCCGCCCGTGAGCATCCGCAACGCATGCTCCATCACCGGACGCAGGCGGTCCAGCCGCGCCATGGCATTGCTCACGCCGCCATCGGCTTCCTGCAGGTATGGGTGGCTGCCGTCAATGAACTGCTGTAACTCCCGAGGCTTGGCCTTGAACTCGCGCATGATCCCCACCGCCTCGCGGTCTTGCAGCTTCGGCAGCACGGTGCGTGTGACGATGTCCAGCGCCTGGTTTGCCCGCGCGGCCCAGAGGTCTCGCTCGGCGGTGAAGTAGGAGCGCACAGCCTCGCCGGCCTTCTTCTCCGCCGGGCTTGCCTGCGCCGCCTTCGCCGCTTCCAGCGCCGCGTTGCGTGCCAACCGGAGTCGATCTCCCTCGGCCTTCGTTTGACGGAACAACGGTTCCAGAGCGCCGAGTCCGGTGCCGAAATACACCCCATCGTCGCCGGTAGAAACCTCGGACGGCCGCGCATCGACTTCACCGCGCTCGGCCGGCGGCGCACCACTCACTTGACTGGGTACAGGCTCACCTGGTGAGTCACTCCCCGCCACTTCCGCCGGCACCGCCCCGTTGGCGTTGGCGTCCGTCTCCCCGTGCCGCGCGAAGTAGATGCCTTCCTTGTCGGCCGCGGCGACGTCCTCCACCTTCCCCGTGCGTGGATCCAGGCGCATCATCCCGCCTGGCTGGGTCTGCCACTCCGACGTGAGCACCCCCGGATCTAGGCTCCGGTCTCCGGGCATGCCCTTCGCCACCCACGCGCGCACCGCCTGCACGTCCCGCCCGCTGGTGACGATGAGCGTCTTCTTCCCCGGCTTCCATCCCGCGATCGCGTCCTGCACCCCGC
Source organism: Bryobacterales bacterium (assembly GCA_003136215.1). Classification (GTDB taxonomy): domain Bacteria; phylum Acidobacteriota; class Terriglobia; order Bryobacterales; family Bryobacteraceae; genus Solibacter. The sequence continues at coordinate 6,014 of PLDO01000539.1, read as the reverse complement.
CGATCAGCCGGCCGCTCCACTCCGCCGGCTTCTCTCCAGGCGACCCTGAGAACTTGCCTACCCCCGGGATCGGCTCGTCCGGCCGCGTGCGCAGATGTTCGTTGACGGCCGCAATCCGCTCCGGGGTGACCCGCTCGCCCTCGTGCTCGCCCATGTGCATCGGGTCGAATGCCGGGCTGCTCTTCACCTCGCCGGCCTGCGTGCTGGTCCGCGCGTAAGCCTGCGCGGTCTCTCTGTGCCGGTCCTTCGTCCCGCTCCGGATCTCGTCGAACTGTCCGGCGGTCCGCGCCGCGGCTTCCGCCGCTTGCCGCTTGCCGTCGGCGTTCAGCTTGACGTTCCAGTCACCGCGGAAGTACTCGCCGCTGTTGCCGCCCTCTACGGCCGCCGCGGGCGCGCCGGCGGCGGCTGGGGCAGCGGGTGCGACGGCGGCCGGTTGGTCGCCGTGTTGAGCCGGTCCAGCAGGCTGCCCTTGGGCTGCTGCTGGCTGCTCCGGTTGGGTGGTTTGCGGTTGAGTTTCGGCTTTTTGGGGAACATTCGTTTTTTCTCCCTTCACTGCACTGCGTGCCGCCAGGCCGGCCATCCCGGTGCCCAGCGCCATCCGGGTGAGCGTCTGCCTCACCATCGGCCAATCTTCCTTGTTCCACGCCTCGCGCAGCGCGGGGTGTTGCTTGTAGGCGTCGTGCAACATCTGCCCCGAGAAGCCGGCTGAGACTAGGCGCGACACCAGCCCTTTGCCGAGCTGCTTCTCCAGCGTGCCCAGGCCGCCCGACCCCACCATCAGCAGCAGATTCTCCGGCGTGGTCAGACTGCTCGCGAACTCCGCGGCGCCGCGCGCCACACCGTGGCTGTTCGGATCGAGCGCCGATTCGAAGCGCAGCACCGGAGTACTCGGATCTTCCTTGCGAGACTCCGCCGTCTCGGTACTGATGCCCAGTGCCCGGCCGATCTGGCCCTCGCGCACCGGAGCGAACATGCGCTCCAGCAGGCCCGGGTGCGTCGCCTCGATCGTCGCGTTTATGGAAGGATTCGGTTGCTGGGTTGGCGGCGCCTGGGGCCGCGTGGCCATGTCTGCCATCACCCGCCCCAAGTCGGTGGCCTCTTGTACGACCTGGTCGGGATGGGGCAGCGTCTGGGATAGTTTCTGCGGCGTCGATGGAGCCGGTGGGACAGACGATCGTTTCCCGTCGTCTGTCATCCCGCCGGCATGGAATGACTGCATGAAGCTATCCGGCGTCAGTCCTTTGGTAGGGCCGTCCGCCTGGCTCGCCATGAAGCTGTCGGGCGTGAGCTGTTGTGGATCGGCCATCTCACCGCCCTATGCTGTAGCCTGCCGCCTGGAATTCCTTGACCGCGGCGGCGACGTCGATGCCCTTCCTCTGCGCGTACGCCCGTACCTTGTCCACTCCCGCGGCCTTCCGCGCTCCTGCAGGTGCGGCCGCACCACCCCGGCCGCCAGTCGGCCCCGGAGTCTGCCCCGCTCGGGTAGGCGGCCCGCCCGTCGGCGCCGGCGTCTGCTGTTGGCCGGAGTAATCGAAGTGATCTACCGGGTAGCCCAGCGTGCCCAGGCTCTCTTCGTATTCGTTCTGCGTGGCCTGCTTGGCCTTCCCGAGGGTGTCCTTGGCTGCCGACTCTTCCTGATCGAGCGCCCCGAGTGCCGTTTTCTGCCCTTGCTGCGCGGTCTCGCCGGGTGCGGGCTGAGCATTGACTTTCCGCCGGCGCTCCTGAATAGACTGCATCGTCTTGCTGAAATCCGACTCGGCGCCCTTCAGCCCGGAGGCCTTCTTGCTGGTGATCATGCGGAGCTGCGTCGGGTTCGGCTTTGGCGGCGCATCCGGATCTTTCTTCCGCGGCCCCATGGCCGCGCCCGCCGGCATCGTCTCCCAGGCTTTGCCGTTCCACCGCTCTGGAGTGCCGTTTTCGCCTGCCCCGATGCGGGTGACGTTCACTTTGCCGTTGTCGTCAGTGAAATGGTTGTAGGTGTACTTCTCCGGCTTGTCGGGCTTCTCCGCCGCCGTCACTCCCGCCGGCAAGTCCAGCGGAGTGACCTTGCCCGTGCTCTTGTTGATGTGTACCGGCACGTTGAAGCTCTTGGTGTCGATGTCATCCGTGCCCGGGTGAGTGATTTCCTGCTTTCGTGCTTCTTCGCGGAGCCTCTGCTGTAGCCCTTCGCCTTCCGTCGGCCGGTAGAACGACTGCTGGCTGCCCGGCGGCGTCTGCACGCGGCTCTGGTCCGGCACAGGCACATTCACCCCGGTCGTGTTGGTGTCAGTGATGTTGCTCGGCTGATTCAGGTCCGGCTGATTCTCCCGGAGCCGCGGAAGGTCGGTGTCCATGTGGACCGTGCCTTGCGGCGACACCGGGACCGCCCCATCCTTGAACAGGGCATTCGTGTCGCTGTAGGTTTGCTGCGGCGTGGCGGCCGCCTTCGCGGCAGGTTCGAACCACTTCTTCCCCGTCACCGGATCGGTATAGATTTTCCGGCCGTCTGAGTTCGGCGGGGCGTCGCGGGTACCTAGCTTGCCCGGCGTCGTCGCGGTAGGTTTCACGGGTTGGCTGGTGACTACCATATCGGCCGGCTCATACCCCGCCTTGCGCATCTGCAGCTCGTGATCGAAATCCTGCTGGAGTTGCTTCTGCTGAAGCTGCTGCTGCTGCCCCGCCGCCGCGCGCAAACGCTGCACGAATTCGAGGCCTGCCGCCGCGCCATCGCCGTGCCCGTGCACGTAGGGGTTCTCCGCCGACATCATCGGAGCGAATTGCGCCATCTAGGCCCCCAAACCCACCGGCAAGCCGCCCGCCATAAATCCGGTACTGCCGCTCAGCCCCGCGCCCCATCCGAAGCTGCTGCCCGAGGTAGTGCCGCTGCTCGTGTCCCCGACCTTGTTGAACGCCGCCAGCAGCGAGTCGCCCAGCAGCGCCTGGTCGAAATTCAACTGCTGGCCCGCCGCCGCGGAGTTATTTCCGGCGAGCGCGCCCTGTCTTCCCAGCTCGGTTTGCACCGCCGCCTTTCCCGTGCTTCCCGACTGCCCGAACCCGCGCGCCGCCAGGAACCGGTTCATCCGGTCGCCTACCCCGGCGTAGCTTTTGTTGATCGTGTCCGCGTTCTGCGTCTGCGTCGCCGTCACGTTGGGGCTCATCCCTCCGCTGGCCACCCCCGGCAACAGCTTGCTGAACGCCTGCATCAGGGAGTCCTGCAGGCTCGACTGGCCCGGCGTGTACGTGTTGTTCTGCGACCCGCTGCTGTTCGAGTTGCTGCTCGTGCCGCCTAGACTCAATCCCATCGAATTCCTCCCGCGTAATTCCCACCGCCACCGCGTTCACCGGCAGCCCATCCCTCACCGTGTGATGCCGCAAAACGCCTTCGATCTTGCCGCCGTGTCTCACGCATAACGCCACCGCCAGGCGGTTGTTCTCCGGGATCAGCCCCAGGATCTTGCCCACCGCCGTCGTCTCAAAAATCCGGCCGAGTGCCTGGCGGAGCGCCTCCGCCGCGCTCGCATGGTCCCAAAACCGCCGGCTGAAGAGCATGTGCGCGATCGCCAGGGCCGGCGTGGCCATTTCGAACAGGAGAGCCCCTCCAATTTGCCCCTCCTTGCTCGCTGCGAAGGTCCGCCAGGTCGCGGACACCCTGATGGAGTATTCGACAAATTCCTCCGCCGTCTTGGGCGAGAAGTCGTCGCACACCATCCGCCGCCGCTCATTCACCCAGCTCCAGGCCATCGGCCAGGCCCAAGTGGGAAAAGGTTCAGTCAGTTCGATCATTTAAGCCATTTTCTCGATCATCAACGTCAGGGAATACTGCGGGGCGCCGGTGACGCCGAGCGCCGTCACTCCATACTGCACCTGCGCCGATCCCGCCGTTTTGACCACCAGCACCCCCGAGAGCACGCCGACGCTCGTCGCGGGCATGTTCCCCGGGTAATATTGTGTCCGCGTTGCGCCGTCGTTGGCGGAAATATAGGGCGAGAACGCTCCGGCGGTCCCCGCCACAGTCATCACGGCGTACAGCCAGATCCGGTACGTTCCAGCAGGGATCATCGCCCCGGCAATCAACAGATTTGTTGGCGAGATGGGCGCGTTCAGGCCAGTCAGCGCCAAAGTTCCAATAATGCCGCTCGCCGCGGCCGGCGCCGGCGCCGCCGCGGCCGCGGGGGTCGCCGCGATGTCCGCCATGGCGACGTTGATCCGCCGCAACCGGTCGTTCAGCGTCGCGACCAGGTCCGCGCCGGCAATGCTCTGCGGAATGGCCGGTATCTGCTGACTCACCCTGTCACCTCAAAGGGCACATCCACCCACTGCCACACGTCCGGCGTCTCCTCCACGCTCAGCACCTTGCCCCAGATCCACTGTGCTGGCTCGGCCGCCGCCCCGGGCGGCGTCGGATTCACCGGCAACGGCGCCCACTGCCACTCCGGCTTCGTCGGCTCCACCGGCAAGTCGCTCCAGCTGAACTCCGCCGGCGTCGCCGGTATAGGGATGTCCTGCCATGCCGGCACCGCGTCCGAATTTTCCAGCGGATACTCGTCCCAGTCCCACCGCGCGCTGCTTTGGTTGACTTCCCGGCTCCAGGATCGCAGTCGGAAAATCCGGGCGGCCGCCGGGCTGGTGAGAGAGATCTGAAGCAACCGCCCGCGAATGCCGGGAGGCAGCGGGATAGTGAAGGTCATGCGCCCGTTGGGTGTCGTGACCGTGGTGCTCCAGACCTGCGCGAGCTGGCCGCCCTGCTCGGTGTATGCCGTGATGGTCAGAATGCCATCCGCCAGTACATCGATTTCGATCTTCTTGTGGATCTTGATCTTGCCGCTCTGAAAATCGAACGCCAGCGTGTTGACCGTCTCCTGCGCCGAGGGCGTCACCGCCGCCAGATACCGCCCGATGCGGCACGCCCTCACCTGCGCCCGGTACAAACGGAACCCTGCCGCGCTCGAGACCACCGTGCGGATCGACCGGCCCTCGATCGGGAAGGTGCCCGGCCCCGACAGCGGGATGGTCGCCCAATGGCGCGACGTCGGCCCGGTGGTCAGCGCCGCGTTCTTGCGCACCGCCATCGCTTCCCCGGGCAGGTCGGTATAGATGGCGCAGTTGGCCGCTCCGTCCGAATCCATTTCGAAGCGCACCTGGTCGAAATACTTATCGGTGGGGCTGCCCCAGTCCTGCGCCATGGAATCCCACACCGCGCCGGCCGCCGCCTCGTAACTCTCCGCATACACCCCGATCGCCCGCCCGTGGATCCGCGCTCCAAACAGCTTGAACGCCGCCGCGCTGGTGATAGTCACCCGCACCAGGCGCCCGAAGAGGTAGTTGTCCGGGACGATCCCCTGCGGCAGGGGAATCTGCACCTTCGTCCGTCCGCTGGTGGCCGCCGGCGTCTTCACCACGCGCGAAATCATCACGTTCCCCGGCAGGTCCGTGTAGACCGTGACGGTGTAGCTCCCGTATGCCCAGATGTCCAGCTCGAGCGCGCGCAGTTGCTTCACCGTCTGGCTACCCAGGTCCAGGTCGGTGGTATCCCACAAGGCGCCGCCGGCCGCTTCGTTGACGTCCACGAAGGTCCCGATGGCGCGCACCCTGAGCTTTGCCCCGTACAGCCGGAAAGCCAGCGTGCCGCTGAGAATCAAACGCAGCAAACGCCCCTCGACGAACTGCTCGAGCGCCGCGTTGATCGTCAGGGGAATCAGCACCTTCTGCCTGCCCGTGGTGCTGACCCCGGCGGCGGCAACCTGCACCGCGATCGCGCCCGGCGTCTCCACTCCCCCTACCCAGGTGATATCGCTCAGCAGTTGCGCCATCATCGTGCCGCCGCTGACATCGATGTCTAGTTCCAGCTCGCGCGCTTCCTTCACCGCCGGGCTGCCCCAGTCCTGCTCGCGCGAATCGAACACCGCGCCGCCCGCCGCCTCGTAGGCTTCGATATAGACCCCCACCGGCAGCAACTCCACCGCTGCCTCGTAGAGAATGAACTTCGACCCGCCCGACAATTGCAGCCGGCACATCCGCCCTTCGATCGGTAGCGC